>NZ_JACJIQ010000018.1:0-109394 GCF_014138425.1 Rufibacter ruber | reverse complement strand
TGTTTTTTCGTCTTTTGAAATCGAGGAATACCGTAGTAGCATACAAGGAGAAAGCCTCGACCAAACTTATAGTTCCTTATTCTATATAACCCCTATTATACTAAGTTATTTGTACGGTACACCTGGTTAATTGTTAAAACAATGCTAAAAGCAGACTTGCTACGCTACATTTAGGTGCGCCTCTTAGGGTCTAATACCAAATTACCCTGAAAAGTCCTTTCTCGTTTTTTCGAGCCGTTGTTGGTGTTATCACCAACAACTTCCAATCAGTTCAGTTTGATGGCAGTTTTGAGAAGCGAGTTGATAAAGGATTATTGGTGATAACACCAACAATGGCACGGGAAAATTCATATCGCATGAGCCTCCTTCTCTTTGCAATTCGGAAAAAGACTTTTAGGGTAATTTGGTATAATTTCAAAAAAAGGCCCTGAATGGCTAGATCAGAAAAGCCCACCTTTATTAAGTGGGCTTTTTTGATACTTACTTTAAGGTATTACAAAACTGGCAATTCACACAGTAAGATTAGCCATTTTGCTGGCCCTGCTCATGGGCGTGCAGAGGTTCGTTGCTTTTGTGTTCATGCGAATGGTGCAAGGCAGCGTCCTCCGCGTGGTGCCTACCGTGGGAGCTTAGGCCATAGGCCGTATACCCGTGATGAGCCGACTTTTCATGGTCTCCTTTGGCTAAATGCTCGGCTGCGGCACGATGGTTGGCTGCGGCTTGTTCAAAATATTCCGCAGCTTTTCTATGGTTTTCTGCACTTTTCTTGTGTTCTTCCGGATGTTCATTTTGCATAGTAATAAAATTTAGGTTAATTATTTTTTCTACTTTGTTTTACCTCTAATTCGCTTGATTTGTTCTATTTATTTGTTATTACAGTGGTTGCCCGCCCAAAAGCTGAAAAAAAAACTAGTAGGGAAAGAAGCCAATATTAAACTTTTTATTTATTCCAAAGGACTAAATAACCGGCTGTTCTTTCAGTAAAAACAGAATATGTTTAACTTAGATAGGGGCCTCTTATTTGTGGCTAACGTAGCTTACGGGAGTAACCAGAATAATCCTTTCCTTTTAAGCCAAACATACACCTGGCACCAATTACTACCCGCCCTACATATGAATTGCTCCGGTTCCAGCCGCCAAACATGCTTCTTTCAAAGACTCATAAAAGGTAGGATGCCCGTGTGACATCCTAGCGATATCCTCTGCTGAGGCTCTGTATTCCATGGCCACGGTCGCCTCACCTATCATATCAGATGCTCTCGGCCCAATCATATGGATGCCGAGAATCTCATCGGTTCCCGGGTCTGCCAATACTTTAATCAGACCATCTGTGTCATTGTTCATCCTAGCCCGGGCGTTGGCTTTGAATGGGAATGTACCGACCTTGTAAGCACGACCGTTTTGCTTCAGTTGCTCTTCCGTATGTCCTACGCTGGCTACTTCAGGCCATGTATACACAATGCCGGGAATCGTCAGGTAATTGATATGCGGCTTTTGCCCGGCTAAGAGCTCCGCAACGAACACCCCTTCCTCTGACGCTTTATGAGCCAGCATTGGGCCCCTAACCACATCTCCGATGGCATAGATATTGGAAACATTGGTACGCAAATTCTCATCTACTACTATTCTCCCTTTTTCAGTAGTAATGCCTGCAGTCTCCAACCCTAAACCTTCTGTATAGGGCTTTCTTCCCACAGCCATCAAGCAATAATCACCTTCCACGGCCACAGTCTTCCCGCCTTTATCTTCGGCACTCACCACTACTGTATCTCCTTTATTTTCGGCAAGTGTCACTTTATGGCCCAGGTGAAACTCGAACCCAAGCTTTCTTAGGGACCTATGCAGCTCTTTGCTCATCGTGCTGTCCATGCTTCCTATAATGGAATCGAGGTACTCAATAACGGTTATTTTAGACCCTAACCTTGCATAAACAGACCCAAGCTCCATTCCGATGACACCACCTCCTATTATAATCAGATGTTTTGGTACTTCCACAAGTGCCAGTGCCTCGGTGGAGGAGATAATTCTGTCTTTATCAAGGGTGATACCTGGTAAGGAGAAAGGCTTTGAACCTGTGGCGAGTATAATATTCTTCGTTTCAACAACGCTTGTGTCGCCATCCTTGCCGCTTACGCTGATAGCGGTTGCACTAAGCAAACTTGCCACACCTTGCATGACCTCTACCTTGTTTTTCTTCATCAGGTAATTTACCCCATCCACCGTGTTCTTCACTACCCCGGCCTTATGCGTAACCATCTGGGTAAAATCTAATTGAAGATTCTCCATAGAAATTCCATGGTCTTTAAACTTCGTTTGGGCATCATGGTACCTTTCAGAACTGTCTAGTAATGCCTTTGAAGGAATACATCCCACATTTAGGCAGGTTCCTCCAAGGGTATCGTATTTTTCAACAAGGGCGGTTTTCATTCCTAGCTGTCCACAACGGATTGCTGCCACATACCCGCCAGGGCCTGACCCGATTATTACCACATCATACTTCATATTTTTATCCATTTGAAGTTAATTTAATATTTATGTGAGGGTTCTTTGTTGCACACCAGGCTTCAAAAGAGTCGCCTGGTCTTGAGGCTGTGACAGTAAGGTTCAGAAGGAAGATGCCTTTGTGTTCCTCTGTCATAAGCTTAACGCATTATAGGTATCGAAACTTAATCCAAACTTTCAAAATATTTCTGAGACTCCTTACTCCACAGCATTCTGCATAAGAGAGAAGTAAACCTCCACCTCAAACTCCATCCCTGGCTCTAATGAAATAACTTCTACTTTTAAATAGTTAAAAATTGCGAACTGTTTATCTACATGTACTACCGGGTTGTCACCTAATCTTAAAGCCGGAATCAAGGAACTATATAAGCCTAATTCATCTTGGTCAATTACATGGAGGCGTAGCAGTGGCAAAGCCTGGCCTTCCTGATGGGAACCAAAAACCAACGATGAGATGTGCAAGGTAGTATGACCATGTTTATCATCCACTTTGAAGGAAGAATTAAGATTGTTAAGCGTAACTGAGTCCATACAAATTTTTCAATTTAACCGGTAAAAAGCCAGGCTTCTAGTTAAGATAACCTTTAAAACTTCATCCGTTGAATTCTTACGGCGTTTAAAATCGCCAGAAAGGCTACCCCCACATCGGCAAACACGGCTTCCCACATAGAGGCTACGCCAAAAGCCCCGAACGCCAGCACCAGGGCCTTCACCCCGAAGGCCAAGGCGATGTTCTGCCACACGATCTGCTTGGTCTTTTTCCCGATATTGATTGCTGTGGCTATTTTAGAGGGATGGTCTGTTTGGATCACCACATCCGCCGTTTCGATGGCTGCGTCCGAGCCAAGCCCACCCATGGCCATGCCTACGTCAGCCAGTGTGATGACAGGCGCGTCGTTGATGCCGTCGCCCACAAAGGCCACCATCCTGCCTTCCGCTTTCAACGCCTCCACCTTGCTTACCTTATCCTGCGGAAGCAATCCTCCGTATGCCTCGTCCAGTTGCAACTCGGCCGCCACCTTCTGAACAATGGAGTCCTTATCCCCGGAGAGCATCACCAGCTTTTTGACGCCCAGCTCCCGCATTCGCCTCACAGCCAGCGGCGCATCCTCCTTCGTCTTGTCGGCAATGGTGATGTAACCAGCATAAGCGCCATCAACTGCAACCAGTACGATCGTCTCCACGATCTCCTTCAGGCTCGGGTCATACAGCACGTTGAACTTCTCCAGCAGCCTGCCGTTACCCACCAGCAGCTCTCTGCCGTCCACGGTGCCTTTCAGCCCATGGCCAGGTATCTCCTCCACCTTGCTTACCGAGTGCCGTTGATAGGCGATGCCTGCCTCTGCCACAATGGCCTTCGCAACAGGGTGCGTGGACACATTCTCTATGGCGGCAACAGCGGACATAAACCATGCTTTATCCTCCAGTAATACCTCTACCCGCTGCACTTTGAAGACACCTTCGGTCAGGGTGCCGGTCTTGTCCATCACCACTGTATCCACCTGCGTCATCAGGTCCAGGAAGTTAGCTCCCTTAAAGAGCAGGCCATTCTGTGAGGCTGCCCCGATACCACCGAAGTAGCCGAGCGGAATAGAAATCACCAGCGCGCACGGGCAGGAGATCACCAGGAAGACCAACGCCCGGTAGAGCCATACATTGAAGTCATAGGCATCTACAACAAAGTAGGGAATGAAGGTGAGCCCCACGGCCAGGAAGAACACAATGGGCGTGTATACTTTGGCTAACCTGGTAATGAGCTGCTGCGTCTTGGCCTTGCGGCTGCCGGCCTCTTCCACCAGCTTTAGGATTTTAGATAAGGCACTGTTTTCGTAGGCAGAGGTCACCTTCAGTTGAACCACACGGTCCAGGTTGATCATTCCTGCCAACACAGTTTCACCCTGCTTTTTGGTATCAGGTTTCGACTCGCCTGTGAGCGCTGCTGTGTTGAAGGAGGACCTGTCAGAAAGCAGTTCACCATCCAGCGCCACCTTTTCACCTGCCTTCACCTGCACCACATCGCCAACCCGCACTTCTTTTGCTTTCACGGTGATTACGCCTTTATCCGTTACCAGTCCCACTTCGTCGGGCCTGTTATCAATCAGCGCCTTGATGGAGCGCCGTGACCGCAGCACAGCGGCCTCCTGAAAATGCTCCCCAATCACGTAGAAGAGCATCACGGCCACGCCCTCGGCGTACTCGCCGATGTAGAAGGCTCCCAGCGTGGCAATGCTCATCAGAAAGAATTCATTGAAGAAGCTACTTCTCAAACTCTTAACAGCGTGCCACACCACGCGCCAGCCCACCAGCACATAGGCAATGCCAAACACAATTAGCCGCACATAGCCCGTGAACCAGGGGGTGTCCAAGTAGTCGAGCAGGATGCCAGCCAGCAACAGGAAAAGGCTGATGGCCGTGGGTATGTAAGAGGACTTTGCCTCTTCCGCTGCCTCCCCGTGCTCCTCGGCTCCTGGCCGTTTGGTTTTACCATCTATGGAGCAGCAACTATCGCCTACATTCGGTCCTGGGGCCTCTGCTGTTCTGGGAGAAGTGATCTCCAAGGGCTTGAAGTCCTCTTCTATATTCTTGCTTTTATTCTGTTTCTTATTCATGATTCATGGATTAATAGTCAGCATTAACTCTTATAAATCTATTTTAAGTGGGGTGCTCATGCAGCTTATTCTATTGGGGCTGCTCTTTTTGGCGTATGGCATAATCATTTTCTGAAGTTTTTATTGCCGACCACAACTCTTAGGATGAACGCTACTATCAGCAGTCCAACTACTACCCAGATTAGGCACTGCTCTGATTCTTGGAACGAGAAGCTCCTTTTCAACATCAGGACAGCTTTATCCAGCCAGGACATCTCCTGGTGTTGCGCCTCAATACTGCCTATGAAAAGCATTAGGGGAAACAAGTCTTCCTGGGTTGCTTTTTGCCTATACATGCCTGGCAACGCTCATGCCTATTAAATTGGAATACCCCCATTTCCAACTAAGCGCTATTGTTTCTACCTGTGCGCAGGCTGCTACGCATTCAAGTGGCGCACCGGTCACAAACACCTTTTACCAACATGTTCACCTCATAAAGGCGAAATCTGTTGGGAAGCTGTACACTAGTCAAGTTTGCCTTTGGAAGGCAGTAGGTTTCTTTGCAGGCGTTGCAGTTAAATGCACATACAGGTCCTCCATCGCGCAAGTGCAGTCCTCCTGACACAAGGCGTACTTGGTTGGTTCCGCTCCGTCGATAACCTGTTGCATCAGCCCTTTTTCCTCGAAGGTTTTAAGCGTGCGATACAAAGTGACACAGTCCGCTTGCTCAAAATCTACTTCCATTTCGCTCAGGCTAACGGCGGCCGATTCCTTTCTCTTGCAGGATACAGTCTAAGTTTTGCAGCATGGCTTAACGTTTAATGATGACCACCTTCTTCCTCAGAGTTTCGCATTCTGGATAGCAGCGAATAAGCACCTTTAGTCACAAAGTTTGTGTTAGCGGTATCGACGCCGGCAGGGAGCGCCACCTGCACAAAGCCGCCTTCGGCCGCGCCGCTCTCCACCGGTACCATCCGGAACCGCTTCATCACTGCATCGCCTTCTTTCTCTTCGCCCATGTAAAGGAAGATAAAGTCATTTCCGGCATCTTGCACCACGGCGGCTTCCGGCAGCGCCAGCACCTGCTGCCCGCCCAGCGATACCTGTGCCTGCACATACATACCGGGTACCAATTCTTTGTCTTCCTCCTTTAAGTGCGCGTGTACCTGCACGGTGCGCTCCTCGCTGATCTCCCTGCCGATAAGGTAAATAGTGGCCTCATGCTCCGCCCCGCTCTCACCCGGCAAAGCGAAACGCACCTGCTGCCCCTTTTTCAGGGCCGCCACGTCTTTCTCAAACACCGTCAGCTCCACGTGCAGGTGGTCCGTATCTGCTATCCTGAACAGCACATCCGTCGGGTTCACATACTGGCCGACATTGGCATTAATGTAGGTGACATACCCGTCTATGGGAGCAAAGATGGGCAGGATGCGGCTGATTTTCCCTTCCCGCAAGGAAGCGGGGTTAACTCCGATGATCCGCAGCCTTTCAGCCAAGCCCTCCACCTGCGACCTGACAGACCTGAACTCGGCAGTTACCTGCTGGAAAGTCTTGGCTGCGGTAACCTGTTCCTCGGACAGTTCCTTTTGCCGCTCATACTCCAGCTCCAGGAAATCTAGGCGGCTTCTGGCTTCCAGGTAATCCTGCTGCAGTGTTACAAAATCAGCGTTTTCAATCCTTACAATCAACTGTCCTTTTTTTACGCGCATACCTTCGAGCAGTTCCGTGTTTTTGACAAAACCACCCAGTGGGGCACTTACAGAGGCCATGTTCTGCGGCGGTACGTCCAGCTCGCCTGTCACAGTGAGCGTATTGCTCAGGTTGCGCATTTCGGGCTTGCCGAGCGTAATGCCTGCCACACGGTACTGCTGCTCGGTCAGCTCTGCCATATTCGGGTTTTCCTCTTCGCCGTGGCCTGCTTCCTGTTCTGCTCCCTGTGCCGGAGCAGATTCCTCCTTGCACGAGGAGAAAAGCATAATTCCTGCGAGAAAAAACATGTTTATATTCAAAATCCTTTTCATAATGGATAAATTCAGCTTTAAGTTTTATTGTTGATTTTCTATCAGGAAATTTAGCTCGATAACAGCTTTATCATACTCGTAAAGCGTATCCAGGTAATTGGTCTTGATAGCCAAGGCCCTGTTCAGGCTTAGGAGGTAGTCTTGGTAAGTGATTTCCCCCACTTGATAGGCTCGGGAGGCATGGTTGATAATGAGTTCCGCCTGTGGCAGGGCGGTCTGCTCATAGTAGTTCAGACTGCCCTGTAATTTCAGGACCTGCTGTCGGGCAGCTACCAGATTACCTTCCAGCTGATTTTGGCTGCTTTGCAGGTTTTTCTGGGCGAGCTGCTCATGCAGCCTGGCTGCCTGTATCCGGCTGGTTTGCGGCTTTGCCCAAATAGGGATTCCCACTCCTACAGACACCCCCGTGAAGCGGTCTCCTGCCGAGAAGGTTCTTTCCACGCCGTTGACATTTTGCGTGCCAATAATGGATTGGTTGAAGTAGCCTAGGCGGATGTCGGGCAAGAGCCTGGCGCGTTCCACCCCGGTCTCAGCTTGCCGTAACGCTACCTGCTGGCGAGCTAGCGCCAGCTGTGGGTTCTGTTCCAGGGCATCCGAAGACACAACAGGTAAAGGCAGGCGTGCCAATGCCGTGTCGGCTGTGGTTACGGAACTGTCAGTGACCAGCAGCACCTGTAGCTGTTTTTGGAGCACGGCCTGGTCGGCAAGCGACTGGCGAATGTTGTTCTGTACTTCTGATTGCTGCGCCTGGGCTGTTACCTGTTCCAGTAGGTTGGTTTCCCCTGTTCTCAGACGCACTTCGGCGGCTCTCAGAAACTGTGCGTACAGGCTGTCCTGATAACTTAGCAGGTCTATTTTAGAACGCACATACACCAGGCCGTAGTAACCGAGCCGCACATCCCGGACAAGCTCCCTGGCCCGCAGGCCAAATGAAAACTTACTTTCCTGTACCTGCTCTTTTAAAAGCTTAGCCTGTCTGGCATATACCGTTGGAAAAGCCAGCGATTGGGAAATGGAAATGTTATTGTCTTTCTCAAGGGTGTTCGACTGCCCGTAGGTAACGTCCACGTCTGTCTTGCCTATGTCCCAGGCAGCACCCCTAAGCTTTTCATTTCGTTGTATATTGATTCTGGCAGCCTCTAACCCCGGGTTCTGGCTTAACGCCCGATCAACGGCGCTTTGTACCGTGTAAACTTGTGTGGCCTGCCCTTGTGCAAGTGCTTTGGAGGTAGGCAGGAATGAAAGACCTACTGCCGATGTGGTAGCGATGAGGGCAACAGCCGAAGCGGAAAGCCCGCGTCCGGATGAATTACCCTTCTGCATTCTTTTTAGCAAATAGCCCTCTATTAAAATGTAAAGCACAGGAAGCACCACCAACGTGAGCATCGTAGAGGTAATCAGGCCACCAATTACAACCGTTGCGAGCGGTTTTTGTACCTCGGCTCCGGCTGTATTAGAAAGTGCCATCGGCAAAAAGCCCAGCGAGGCCACTGTGGCCGTCATCAGTACCGGGCGCAGTCGCAAGGAGGTGCCGTTAAGTATAACTTCTCTTAGGCTCAGGCTACTGTTCTCTTTTCGCTGCCTGTTAAACTCAGCAATCAGCACAATCCCATTCAGTACCGCTACGCCAAACAAGGCGATAAAGCCCACCCCGGCGGAAATACTGAAAGGCATGCCCCGGATCCAGAGCGCCAGTACGCCGCCTATTGCCGAGAGCGGAATAGCTGTAAAGATAAGGAGCGAGTGCCGGACAGATCCGAAGGTGAAAAACAGCAGCAAAAAGATCAGCGCCAGTGCGGCCGGAACAGCCACCGATAAGCGCTTGTTTGCCTCCTGCAGGTTCTCGAACTGCCCACCATAGGTTACAAAATACCCGGTCGGGAGCTGTACCTGCTGGTCGATTTTCTGCTGCACTTCTTCTACCACGCTGGCAATATCACGGCCACGTACGTTAAAGCCTACGATGATGCGGCGCTTGGCATCCTCGCGCTGAATCTGATTTGGGCCCTGCTGAAACGCTATATCGGCTACCTGTTGCAAAGGTACCTGCTCGCCTGTGGGAGTGGTTACGAAAAGCTGCCGTACTGCTTCAATGCTTTGGCGGTTCTCCTGGGCAAGCCGCACCACGAGGTCAAATCGCCTGTCGCCCTCGTACACCAGCCCGGCGCTTTGCCCGGCAAAGGCGGCGTTGATGGCCTGGTTGATTGTCTCCACATCCATTCCGAACCTGGCTACCTGGTCGCGTTTGATGGAAACGACAATCTGAGGCAAGCCTGAAACTTGTTCTAAGTATAAATCCTCCGCTCCATCCACAGTCGAAACAATTCCGCCTACCTCCTGCGACAACCTGGTCAGCTGCTGCAAATCTTCGCCAAATATTTTAATACCTACATCCTGACGCACCCCTGAAATCAGTTCGTTGGAGCGCAGCTGGATGGGCTGCGACACCCCGAACGTAACGCCGGGAATAGCCTCCAGCGCCTCTGTCATTTTATTTGCCAACTCTTCGCGTGTTTCAGCACTGGTCCATTCGTCCTTGTCTTTCAGGGTTATGGTTACGTCGGCAGACTCCATCGGCATCGGGTCTGTCGGGATTTCTGCTGCCCCGACTTTGCTTATCACCTCCTTTACCTCCGGAAACTGCTCTTTTAGCATCCGGGAAGCCAAGGTTACTTTCTCTACTGTTTCTGAAAGGGAGCTTCCGGTCAGCAGCCTGGTTTCCAGGGCAAAATCACCTTCCTCAAGCGTAGGTATAAACTCGCTGCCCATTCTCGAAAACATAAACAGACTCAACGCAAATAAACCCACTGCTACTGCCAGCACCGATGCCTTGAACCGTAGGGCACCGTGTATGATGGGAGTATAAATTCGTTGAAAGAAATCCATCATACGGTCGGAGATAGTACGTTTGTGGGTAATGTTTTTACTCAGCAGCAGCGCCGACATCATCGGCACATACGTGAGCGAGAGAATGAAAGCACCCAGAATGGCAAAGGACACCGTAAGCGCCATCGGACGGAACATTTTGCCTTCGATACCCACTAACACAAGAATCGGCAGGTACACAATCAATATGATAATTTCCCCGAAGGCAGCTGCTGAACGGATCTTCCGGGCAGAGTCATAAACTTCCGCATCCATTTGCTTTTGCGTGAGCCGCCCTTTGCCACGCAGCCCCAGGTGGTGCATGGTGGCTTCTACTATGATTACGGCTCCATCCACTATAAGGCCAAAGTCAATAGCCCCGAGGCTCATCAGGTTGCCCGTTACGCCAAACAGGTTCATCAGGATGATGGCAAAGAGCATAGCCAGCGGAATAACAGAGGCCACTACCAGCCCTGCCCGCCAATTGCCCAGGAAGAGCACCAGCACGAAAATAACAATAAGGGCACCTTCTATCAGGTTCTTTTCCACAGTGCCGATGGCGCGGCCTATCAGCTCGCTTCGGTCCAGAAAGGCTTCCACTTCCACGCCTTCAGGCAATGATTTTCTAATCTGGTCTAGCCGCTCTTTTACCCGCTCCACTACCTGATTGGTGTTCTCGCCTTTGAGAAGCATCACAATGCCGCCTACTGCCTCTCCGGAAGAGGTGGTAAGCGCGCCGTAACGGTTAGCGCTGCCGAACTGCACACTGGCGATGTCGTTGATAAGTACAGGCGTACCGTTGGTGGTGTTGCTGACCACTACCTTGCCTATTTCCTCCAGGCTGCCGATAAGTCCTTCGCTGCGGATGAAGTAGGCGTTGGGTTTCTTGTCGATATAAGCACCGCCCGTATTCTGGTTGTTGCGCTCCAGTGCGTCCAGTACATCGCTTATACTTAGGTTATAGCTGCGGAGCCGGGCGGGCTCTATAGCCACTTCATATTGTTTCAGAAAGCCGCCGAAGCTGTTTACCTCCGCCACGCCGGGAGTACCCAGCAGCTGCCGCCTGATAATCCAGTCCTGTATGGTGCGCAGCTCCATCGCGTCATACTGCTTTTCATAGCCAGGTTTGGGATGCACAACATACTGGTAAATCTCTCCCAGGCCCGTGGAAATAGGCGACATTTCGGGACTGCCTATTTCTGTTGGTATGATGTTTTTGGCCTCCACCAGACGTTCGCTCACCTGTTGGCGCGCCCAATAGATATCCACATTGTCATCAAACACCACGGTTACCACTGATAGCCCGAAGCGGGAGATAGAGCGCACTTCCTCTATGTCAGCGATGGTGGACATGGTCTGCTCCACCGGAAAGCTGATAAGTCGCTCTACTTCCTGTGCGGCCAGCGATGGGCTGGTGGTGATGACCTGTACCTGGTTGTTGGTGATGTCAGGCACGGCATCGATGGGCAGCTGCGTAACAGAATAGCTACCCCAGATAACAAGCGCAAGGGTAAAAATGCCGATGATGAGCTTGTTGTAAATTGAAAAATGGATAATGCGGTCAAGCATAATGAAAGTCTTTAAATCAAAATTCAGAAATTCTCCTGCCAGCCGAAACCGATACCTGTAAACAGCCATTAAGCTGAATGTAGGCAAAGCCGTAAAGCTTCCTTAAAGGAGCTTCACAGAGCAGGCAAAAATAAATTTGATTTAAAGCCTTGGCGGTTGCCAGATAGAAAAAGAAGGCTTGGATACACCAGCTACCTGGTGAACTGGTGTTGGGATGGTTACTTTGATAGCTGCGGTACTTGCTTTTTGTGAAATTGTCTGCAAAGCGAAACCGGCGCAGCAATTACAGGTACACAGCGGGGAGCATAAATCCGCAGCCGGGGAATGGTCCTCGGAATCCGTGTTTGGGTTGATGGTGGTTTGTGCAAGCGTGCCTACCCTTGGCGCTGCATCAGCACAAGGAACACATGATATCACTATCATGAAAACGCTCAGAAGAATAGCATTCCATTTCATCCTTTGCAAAACTAATACAAATTAAATGCAATTCAATAATATTTTTTTAAAAAGCTAAACGTTTTAAATCATATTTTGATATAAAAGAACTTGTTTAGAGTTTTAAATCAGACCTTGTTACGTGTTTTTAAAGTCAAGAAGTAAGGAAAAGGCTAAATAATTGGTGGTGATAACACCACCAATGGCGGCAGCTATAACCTTTTTATGAAAACTCTAAACAAGTTCAAAGAGAAACCAAGCTAATTCAAGCTTCCTTGCTTAACTCCTCTTGTTAAAGAGGTTTGTTTAACAGTTATAAAAAATTTATGCTTCTGGGATTCTTTAACCCAATCCTGAATCCAATTGACTATTTAAGCCACTGATATTCCATCGTGCATTACTGTCCTACCCCTAAGCCCAGAAATATTTTTTCAATATCATCTATAACCTTTCTTTGTTTTAAGCAGTTGAAAGCAAGTATTCTAAACCGGAGGAATATTGACTTGTTGTTCTATTTAAAAGGACCAGGATATGAATATTTGAATATGAACCTCCTGAATGCGGCCCGCATAACCGCTATGAGCCACCCGAATTTCTACATCAGCCAGTGGGCCTAACTACCCGCCGTCTTTCCCGGTTAAGGCTACTCTTGCATGCCCCGCCTCCGGGCAGCCAGGGCAGCCTTAATAATATTCCGGGAGTTCCATTGGTACTAATGGCCAGCAATATCTCCCGGCCGACCTAGACCCTCCATGAACCGGGAGAAAACAAATTCGGAACCGTAACCATTGCCGGTACAGGTAAGATGGCTGGCATCAGAAATAGCAATGGCCGCCAAAGGCGGTCGGTTTTCGCGAAACCTACCGGTTAGCTCTTCGGCAAAGTGCATGGCATCGCAATGCGAACCGCCGTTGCCGCAGAATATAATTTTATTCCCGGCCTGTAAGGTCCGGCTAAAAATCTCCGCCGCTCGGGCAATATCATGGATATTCTTTTCTTCGTCTAAAAAAATAACTTTGTATTTTTTGAGGAGCCTCGAATTTCTTCCTGAAAATTGAATTCATGGTATTTATAAATGCACTTCCTGTTCCTGATAACCCGCTGTCTCCAATTGTATGGTGGTGTGGCTTATTTTGAAAGGCTCTTTTACCTGGTTATTGATGGCTTTTAGCAAATCATTGGGTTTAACTGCCTCCTGCATCACGATGTGCGCACTCATGGCATTTACGCCAGAGGTTAAAGCCCAAACATGCAGGTCATGCACACTTACTACACCCGGCATTTGCCCTATTTTTTCCCGTAGCGTAGCCAAGTTCACATCGGCCGGGGTACCTTCCAGCAAAATGCTGACAGCATCTTTTAGCAGAATCCAGGTGCGCGGCAGAATAAATAAGCCAATCCCCGCCGATAGAATTGGATCGGCATAGTACCAGCCGGTCGTCCACATAATAATACCGGCTATAATTACCCCAATGGAAGTCAGCATATCCGATAAAACTTCGAAGTAAGCCCCTTTCATATTTAAACTCTCGGTGGAGCTTTTGCGCAGAATATACATACCAATTAAGTTTACGACCAAACCAATTCCGGCAATTACCAGCATGAATTTACTTTCTACTTCGGGCGGGTTTTTAAACCGGAGATATGCTTCGTATAAAATATAGAGGGATATACAAATTAAGATAACGGCATTGGCCAGGGCTGCTAATATTTCAGCGCGGTAATAGCCAAAGGTTTTTTCCGGAGTGGCTTTTCTTTCGGCCAAGTTAATCGCAATAAGGGCAAAGGCCAACCCACCCACATCCGTGAGCATGTGCCCGGCGTCAGCTAACAAGGCCAGGCTCTTGGTCCAGATGCCGCCCACTACTTCGGCAACTAAATATAATAAGGTAAAGCCCAGTACTAGTTGCAGTTTCTTTTTATTCTGGCTGCCGGGCGAAACGGTGTGGCCTTGTGACATTCTAGTTAATGTTTAGAGGATTGATATTCTTAATACGAAATATAGATGCCATAGCTTTCATCAGCGAGGAGATCTTTCCACTCGCTAATCAGATTATGGCAGGCAATACCGTGCCGGATGCTGCGGTTAATATCATACAAACCTAATCGGTTTAAGCACCCAGCATCTTCGCGCAAGGCATAATCCAATCTACTTAGTCTATTAAGCTGTACCAGGTAAAACCTACGAGGGGAATACCGTCTTGTTTCAGGCGGTAGGCGCTGGCCAATTGCCGCCGGAGCCAATCTGCCGAACCGGGTTTCCTTAGGTTGGTTTCGGTATGCATGACAGGCAGCCGGTAGCGGCTGAAATATTGATGAGAAATCACGTAATATCCGAATATTTCTCCGGAGGCGCTGGTGGTGTGGTCTTCATGCACCATGTGTTCATACATAATAATCATTACCTATAATGCACTTGACTTTAACGTTCTGGTTGGCAAACCAAGCGTATTCCCCCTCAGTCATTCCATTCTGAAGCAGGTATTTATATATGGTTACATATGGTTACATTAACTGGGTACCCATAGGTTTGAATTCAGGGATATAAGCGTTTCTAATTTAAAATTCTGCCTAAGGCTTTCTGGCGAGAGAACACTCCGTTGACTCACTCTGGATGAAGGTCGCATGGGCTGTACTTCCAGAATGGTCGCCATGGCCAACACATCGCTCCCTATTCATTTCTGTACGGTTTAAATGTCCGCCTTCAGCGGCAAACAAGTAGAAGTTGTCCGCCAATGCCGGAACTGCCGCCGACCCTAGAACACCTTGCCTACAACCGCATCCCAAAATATTTAGTAATAAAACATAAGTAGCCAACCCTATCAGTTCTAAACTGTAAGCTTGGCTACTTTGAAATATAAGCTTAGCGCTGGGTAATTTATTCGTGGTGGCTATGACATGCCTCGGCGCATTCCAAGCAAGCCTGGGCACATCGCTGACAATGGTCATCCTGGTGCTGGGCGCACTCTCCTCCACACTTGCGGCAGATTTCTTCGCATAATACCAGATACTGATGCCCTATAGCTGAGCCACTTTGTAAAAGCGCAATAGCATGTCGGCAGGAATCGGCGCAGTCCCGGTCTAGTTTTGCACAATTGGCCATCTTCCCGCCCTCGGAAAGGCAATGCGTGAAGCACATTTCGCAGGTGCTGGCACATGTTAATAATTTTTCGATAAGCTGCTGATGATCGTTGTTTTCCATAATTTTTTAAGTTATTCGGTTTACAATTACTTAATATCTACGCACTGATCTCTGTTAAGTTCCTTAACAAACACAGAGGCAATTCAGTAGTGGACTAAATAGAAAACAGAGTCAAGGACAGAAGGTACAGACACTTCCTGTGCATATTAAAAGCCACCTGTTACTTTAGGCTACACGGTATAGGAAAGGACTTGTAATAGGAAACAGGACTATGATACGCCTTGTTATACTACCATAGTAAAAGATATTATAGTGGTAAGATAAATGCAGATTTTCAATATAATAGTTTTAACACATTAAGAATATAATATATCAAGCAAATTTCATTTTAAACAATGATGCCTTTAATTGCCCCTATGATACACATCAAACACCCAGAGGCTAAGTGTAATGCTTCACAAGAAAGCTTCGTTACTTCTGCTCCGGTAGAAGAGAGGCGCTTTCATGAGCTATTTTTTACAATTGGAAATGCAACTATAATTTACCACAATAGGGCAAAGGACTTTGAGCCTTATGAAGCGGATTATTTGGAATGGCTGGGAGGACTGCCTGAAAAGGTTAGGGCAGGGATGGAGGAAAAAGGTTTTAAAGAATGCAGGAGCATCTTATCCTTTACCCGCTACGTGATGGAGAAAAATGATATAGGACAAGAAGAATTCGTCCGAAACCTGGTTGGTAAGGCAATTTATGATGAATATTTACAAATCTGCATGAAATAAACTTAAAATAACTTCCTGATTTTTCTAAGCCTAGTTTTAAGTTTTCGGCGTATAAGTTTTTTATAACTTTTGTCTAACTTCTTAAAAACTGATGAAATGAGGAATTACTGTCTTTTCCTAGCCCTTATTCTCTTATTTTCTTGCAGTGAGGATAAAGAGATAAATCCCGACGGCAGCACCTACAAAGTAGTTATTGAACAGTCCGGGGATTATACCAATTACAATAAATCGTTGATTGCAGTTACTCCTGATATGGACGGTCAAACGTTGAAGTTCAACAGCGTTGAGAAAAACCAAACAACGGATAACTATTTAGAAAACGCTGATTTAGCAGGTTCAAAAATCACATTGGTTTCTCAGAAACCTTCCAAAGAAATTGAATTTAATTTTATCGTTAGTCCTATCCTCTTGGCCCCCGCTACTGCCGGGCCGATGGCAATAAAATTCACTTTCTATAAAGACGGAAAGTCTATTGGTGAAAAGTCTTTTCAATACATAGGTAATTTTGATGTGAAACAGGAAAGCTTAAAATTCAAATAAACACCCTACCCACTTATCGCTCTACCCCTCCCCTACCCTGGTGTAACACTTTAGTGGCAGTACCCTGACTGTGGGCCCTCTCCGGCTTTTCTAAAATACTGACGGCATTTTTAATATCAATAACAGAGCCTTCTTCTTTTAAGCCGGGAACTGTAGCCGAAGCATCGAGCGCGTTATTGACGTGCGCTTTGTTCACCCCTCCGACAAAAGGGACTTTGGAAACGAATTTTGCCACGTCTTGCAACCGCTCCCCTTCCGTCACTTTCCCATGGGCTTTCAACTCCAAGCTTACAATGGCTGAAGCTTTAATAAAAAGCTCTTTTGCTTCCGTGTGGTTCTTCGGCTGGCCACTCTGTAGTTGTTGCGCTCGCGAAGGTGCCTTTAGAGCAGGAATATCCTTACCGGCGGAAACATATTTCACATGGTCCAAGGCCTTTGTGAACCGCTCGGCATCCTGATAAAGATAATGGTCTGGTTTCACCCCTCCCTCTAGGATGGCTTTACTGACAGTGCGCAAGTCCCTGTCGTGAGTTTTCAGATTTTTAGGTTCTTCCACAATGTTTTTCACCTGCTGCTTTACCGCAATATCCCACCGGTCAGCTATCCGGCCACCGGTCACCTCCAACTCCCGCAGGGCTTCTATACGCTTCATAGCAGCCGATGGCTCCGGTGTTTTGGAAGCACCTTCTGTCCTGGCTCTCTCAGCTTCGATTCCGGGCAATGGAGTAGTGATTTCATTCAGAAAAGCTTTTAGCGGAGCTAAGTTTTTAGATGCTTCCTGGGGAGCGTATGGTTTTACAATTGCAAAATTCCTGGCATCGTTATATTTAGCCGGGTCTGCCCGGCTAAAGTCAATATTATAACCTGCTTCTCTTCCTAATTGGGTAAAGGCAGCTTGCAAAGTTCTACCGTTACCCTCCCGAAAAGCATGTACATGGTTGTACTGGTCTAAATAATAGGCAGCACGGTCAATAAACTTCTCCGGCTCTAATCCATTTAAATTGTTTTCTTGCTGGAGCTGCTTGCTGATAGTCTCCAGCCGCGTTTCTATCTCCTTGAAAGGTGCGTATCTCATTTCCTGCGGAATATGGTTGACCTCCGTTTCTTTAACACCCTGGAACCCTCCCCTTTCGGCCCTGCTTTCCCCTGCCCACGGATAAACGCTTTGGAAAAGCTGTTTATGTATTTTCTGTAAATGTTCCAAGTTAAAATTACCGGGTATCCCTCCTCTCTCTTTTAATATAGCAGCATTGAAACCGGCGACATCATTTTCAATTTTGGCCAGCAAACTTTTATTCTGAATACCAATATGGTTTATCAGGGTACCATTCTCGTAGGTAAATCCATCGTTCTGCGCCATTTTTACAATTGTAAAAATTAACTTACATTTTCATTATTGCCATTCTGCCTTTCATCAAATAGCCCTGGCATATTTTGAGTATATAATTCTGTATTCTCTGGCTTACTTTGGATGCTTGGTTTTAGTGGCGACCGGTCATTCTAATATTTTTCATCAGCACCGGGTTCCTCTGGTACAAAAGTGGCCGTTCCTACTGAACCGGCCAATGTCATGCTTTCCTGTTCAAGATTGAAATTATCCAACCCATGATGTTTTAGCAACATGGCCAACGCCTGCTCCAAAGAGCACTCCCCATCCACGTATTTTTGCATGAATGCTATGGCTTCTTCGCTTGGCATCGGGCCATTGCTCATAACAAGTGCAAATCCGTGATTTGCGATGCTTTCACGCTCTGCTCTCTTTGCCAGTTCCTCAATGCTTAATCCTGCGGGGGCAGGCTTGAAAAAGGTGCCTCCGGGTTTCCAATTGCTATTTTCCATACTTTGTTTTTCACTCAATCTTCTATACAATATACGCAAAAATGGCCAAAAAAGCCAGGATAAACAGGGGGGGGAAAGTGCTGCTACTCCTCTCCGGGAACCAGCGTGTTAGGATACATTTCTACTGTTTCTTTTACCTCATCGCGCACTTTTTGGTAATTCGCCTGAACTATTATTCTCTGCGCCTCCTGGGAATCGGTTTCACCTTCGTCTGCAAAGAGCGCGAACGGTTCCAGTTCATGTATTTCCGTTTGTGCATCGCTGCGGTCTATCCGCCCTTGGAAAAAGGTAGATTCTGTTTCAACAGTCTGACCGATGAATTCTCCCTGCTCTAACCCAACGGCATCTTGGACACGGACCAAACTGCGTTCCTGAAGACTTACGCTTTGATTCTGGCTCCGGTTCCGGTGGCCAGCACCGCCGGTGCTGCTGCCACTGCTTGTTGATACCATTGACTTATCTTCCCGACCGACGATTTTAGAAATGAGTTCAGCAGTCTCCATGTTGTTTACTTTCCCGATAAACCAATTATTGAGGTTACTAATCATTACCTGCATTTTATCCCGTCCGTATGAATCAACCATCTGACTCAAATCCTGGCTCATGTAAATAGTAGCTATTTTATTACTCCTGGCCGTCGCGGGGATTACCTCCAGTCCAGGCACGTAGATAGTCGCTGCCTCATCCAGAAAAACATAGCTTGGGTGCTTCCGCTGCTGGTTCATCAGTTTGAGCGCCACGGTTATTATACAGCTGATAACCGGTGAAAAGGTATCTTTTAGGGTGGGGTCATTACCGATACACAATAACTTAGGATTGTTCGGGTCATTCAGGTTTAACGAGAATCCTTCTCCCCTACTTTCATCCGGGGTAAGCACCCAGACAATTTCCGGGCTGTTTATGCGGCTTAGGATAATTTGCAAGGTGGCCACGACCCCGGCAATTTGTTTCTCGGCCTTCTGTTCTACTGCGGTGATGAGGCTTCGGACCATATCCCCGCATTCAATGTCTGTATCCAGCATTGATAAAACGTACCTAAAATCCTTATACAGGGCCGTTGCAACTACATGGGGAATGGTGCAGTATGCTGGAAAGTTCTTGCGGTAAAACCAAATGATGCCCGTTAAATAAGCAATTGCGGACGTACTGAAAAACTCTCCTGGATTCTTAATGGTATTTGTATTCAGGTTATTGATTATCGCCCGGCTGTATTCTTCGGCAAAGGCAACTACGGGCATTTCCTCTGGCCTTAAGGGGTTAAGTCGCTCCGTGCGTGATAAATCCCGGAAATTGATGACATGGAGTTGTACACTGGGCTCAGGTTCGCCTTTGGCTTCCGCTTTTTCGGCAGCAAGGGTTAAGGCACGCTGCGCGACTTCTGTTAGCACAGGGAATTTAAAATCATAAATCAAGCCTGCCCAGTTTTTACCGGCAAATTGCTCAATTACCGGTTCCCCAATACTGAATGACTTCCCCGCTCCTGCACCCCCTAACACCAGATTCCCCCGAAAAGCGTTTGGCACGTTTATATATCCTCCGTCCATGGTGGGCAAGCTGAAACCGTTTTCCGAATTCAGCTTCTTTCGTTCAGTGGTTAATCCGAATTCTGGCCGTTTGCTGCGGGCGATAACCAAACCGGCGACGAAGGTGCAGAGAATTCCTAATAGGCTGGCCATGGGGTAGCCGTACAGAATAAAACTTGGAGAAAACTTTGCAATTGTTAAAAGCACATAGCCACTTATCAGGAAAAATCCACCGCAAAGCAGGAAAATAACCGTTCTGCTTTTTCCAGGTATCGGTTTAAGTTTGGGCTGCCCTAATTTCCTTTCCGGGGCTCTCTGGATGAAAAGCAACGCAAGCGAAGCAGCCAAAAGGGAAAGCCGGAAGTAAATCCCGGCTTTACTGTATATGCTATCTGCTTTCAAGAGAAGCCTTCTCCTAATGCCACTTCCGGAACTTCCCAATTTACCACCTGTCCCCTCTACGGTACTGGTGCTGTCTAAACCTGCCACCTCAATGACGGATTCAGTATTCTTACCTGACCCTGTCCTCATACGGTCGGCTTGCCGCCTCCTCAGCTCCATCTGCCGGGCAATTCTCTTTTGTTGTGGCGTGAGTTCGGGATTTGCTTTCACCCAGGCACGTGCCTGGTGTATTTCTGTTTGATGGAGTAAAACATAATAATCCCCAAAAGCTATTGCCAAAACCACTAATCCAATAACCAAGGCTAGGTTTTGACTCTTACCCGGTGTAGGTACCTGCATAATTATCCCTTCTTAAAATAAAATATGACTCCTATTGCCTACCCTAGGCAGTCTAGAACAAAGTCGCCTCTGCTCCGGAAATGTTTCTTTAAAAGTTGTCTCGTTATTTTAACTGGTATCACCTACCCTTTTCCCACTTTATGCGTGAATATTTTACAATTGCAAAATGTAACAGACATAGCGGCTCTAGTCAATTTCAATTTCCCCATTCTTATGTCTTTTCCGTTCTCCTATTTCTTCCGTTTTAGTATCCTTACCTGCGCCTGAGTTCACTGCTCGCTGGAAGGCGTGCAGCAAGTTTCTGACCGGTGCCTTGCTTGCCGTGGGTTGCTCTCTTCCCGTCTGCAGTAGATAATATGCATTATCAATTGGCTTTCCCTGTTGCGCCTTCGTTTCAATCCTTTTCAAGGAGCGGTAAAAAGTTTTGTCAAAATTTCTGCTAACGGCGATTTCCTTTACGCGTTCGCCATCAAGCCTCTGGCTTCTGGGCACATTTCTATTAATGTCTTCTACCCGCTCCCCTATACGTATGGACCTGGTGATATCCCTGCTTGCATCGCGTTGCTTGACCTTTATTTTCTCTTTCTCTTTAGCCGTATATCTGAATTGATGCTCAAACTGCTGCCCTGACTTCCGCTGCCAGTCTATCAGGTCAAACCTGCTTTTGCGCCCATTGGGGTTCAAGGTTATTTTCTGGTTCCTGTCCCGCGCACTGACAATTATATGCACATGGGTCTGCAAGCCTGGGCGCTTATCGCCCACCTTTGCCTCTCCAGCCAATACTTCATTATCTGTTCCCCGGTAGCTCCGGTCTTGGTGGATAGTAGCAGCCCATACTAGGTCTTTGGAGGCAAGGCGCTCGTCCCCTTTCAGGTTAAAATTTTGGGCGTATAGCTCCATGACCTGCCGGGTATAGGCTTTCAATAGTTGTTCATCATTTTTGATGTGCGTGAGCTCATCTGCACTGGGACTTATGATAAGGGAATAGAATTTAGAATCTTTCGCAGTAAGTCCTTTCACATTGGAGTCAATATCCTGTTGTACCCGTTCAGGCTTTAAACCATCGCTGTCCTGATTAAAAAAAATCCCTAAATCCTCTCTCTCCCTCTTTGCTTCATGAACCAAATAGTTGAGCGTTTGCAGACTGCTGCCATTATTGTCATAGGCTGCAAGACCGTGCGATTTAGGGTTTATCAGTTTTATATACATGACATTCTCCTGTTAGGTATCTGCTTTCGGTTGCTCCGATTTCTTCTTTTTACCAGGTGCAATCTCTTTCGTTGAATCAAATATTAGCTTAAGTTGATTGGTAATAGCACCCTCGTTCTGTTCTCTCAAGGCTTTAAGTTTACTTTTTCCGTTTCTCAACTCTTCATCTTTATACGTGCTCAACACAATCTCCTCCATGCGTAAAACACGGTCAATAGTTACCCTTGAACGTATCAATTCTTCTAACATCACCGATAATAATCCTCTTTCTTGCTCTTGCATATAACCAAATATCCGGTCGCCTAAACGTTTAATATCCTGCATTATCAAAGCACCTTCCCTTGCCTCAATTTCAACTGGATTCAATCCTCTTGTACCGAAATAATTTACGGCAGCATCTAGGTAATCAATCGCAGACAAGCCCAGGCGTTTAGCTTCTTTGGCTAATAAATGATGTGTCACTGCATTAAGGCGTGCACTGGTAGTGCTTGTTTTTTCGAGTTTGCTCATACTATTGAAAATCCCAGTATCTCTACTATACATCTACAAAATATTACTGATTACTAAGCACTTATGTTTCATTCTCTACATTTTTAAGCTCTGCTTAAAAATAAGTGTTTATAAATCAATGCCTTAGCATTGCATTTATAATGCTCTTCTTGCTAAAAGAAAAAACTACCACGCATCGGACTTAGGTTCTTAATAATTAGTTGTTTAGTGAGGTGAACTTGGAAGTGATGGTTACCAAATATTAATGTATTGCAGGTCTTACCACTACTCACTAAACACTTTAATTATTTTATAATATTATAAGATTATAAAATGTATCCTTAATAAAATTAGTAGTTAGAGGATAAGTTATAACAATATAAAATTATATTGTTATAACTTATCCTCTAAAATTGACTGGACTATTATTATAATATTATAGTTTAATATTTTTACATTCTTATAGTAGTATAATTTTATAAAAACATATTTGTATAAGACAATAAAACAATAATGTTATTGTTGCATTCGCCTATATTAGTATAAAAATATAATAATTGTGTTTTATATTATTATAAGATTATTGTATAATAGAAATATAATATTATAAGTTTGCAATGTTATTTTTTTATAATATTATGTGTTTATAAAACAATAACATTATAAAGTTATTTAAATATAATTTTACGCTTTGATAAAGCTATAAACCTATATAATTATAACTTTGTAAAAAGAAGCTAAGTGATTTAGAAAAAAGTTAGTTATGAAAATTATAAGTTTTGCGACCCAAAAAGGAGGGTCAGGTAAATCCACGTTGACCCTAGTCCTGGCAGCAGCGTTGGCAGTAGACTATAAACTTAAAGTGGCGGTTCTGGACTGTGACTACCAGCAAAGCATTGTTAAAACCCGTGTTCAGATAGATGAGGAAAGTTTGCAATTGCTAAAAGAGTCCAACCCGGATGCGACATACCCCTTTGATATTTTTTCAATTGACTTAAATGGAATTTTTGATTTTGTGGATAATCCGGACAATGATTACGACTTAGTATTCATTGATGTACCGGGCCGGGCCGATGGCGATGATGTTTTTAATGCGCTTACTGCCTGTGATGCGGTCATAGTTCCACTAGTTGCTGATTATCTGGATAGGGCAAGTACGGCTGAATTCATGCACATCCTGCAAACGATTAAAACAGAGGCGGATAAGGCGGAAATACCTTTTGAGTATTTTGGCATTTCCACTAAGCGCTCAAACAATAAGGAGGAACAGGAAATGGATGATTATGTAGATGCTTTGGGATTAGCACGTTTTAAATCCTCCCTTAGCTACCGGGCAGCTTACAAGCGCGCATCTACTCTGTACAGCCTGACAACACCCGCTTATCTGCGCTATGTAGGTGGAGATAAAAATGTCTCCGAAGAAATACATGCGGTCTGCAATGAATTAATTGAACGCATGGAATTACCCGTAAAATCTGTAACAGAATAGGAAAATGGCAGAACAAGAAAATAACGGCAATAGCCAAAGCGAGAAAAAAGAGGTTAAAAAGCAAGGTGCGCCAAAATTCGGGAAAGCACGCATCGTGGTTCCCCAAGCTTCACGCGAAGCAGCCCGTTCAAACATGGCCGGGGAGGCGATGGTAAAAAGCATGAAGACGGAAACGGCTCCAGTTGCTGAACCGGATACACCGGCATTGGAAATTACGCCATTAGTTGACATGGGTGCCAAGGGTGAGAGTAGGGGGGAAGAGCGGGCTGAAAATAATTCAGCCCGTGAGCCGGTGGATGCCGGGAAGTCTGCCTCTCCCGCTCCAGAAGGAAAGAAAGCTCGCGCCGCTGCAAGGAAAGCAGCCCCAAGTGCTGAAAATCAGCCAGAGGAAACCAAGAATGTCAGGCTGCTGAGTTCTCTATGGTTGGACGCAAAATTCAACCTGGTGCAGTTGAATGGAAGTGGTGGCCCATCCAATCTGACAGATTATGCTGAAGAGGCATTCAGATTGTATGAAAAACACCTTCTTAAAACAGGTAAGATCAACAGATCTCGAACAGATAAATAATCTGCGGTTATAAGTAGTTACCAAACCTGCACTTTTATCCAATTAATGCCCTTATTCTATAACTTAATTAAGTTAAAGCTAGGTTTCATCAGCCAAAAGCTAGGTTCTATCAGTAAAACCGGGCTTTTCCCTTCCTAATGCTAATTGTTTTAGCATCTAGTATAATAGAAGGTCTCTCTACTGATGAAACCTAGCTTTTAATGTTATTATTTATATTTTTTATGCTTAAAGTACAATCTGCGCGCCCAAACCTCCTACTTTATTGGATTTTTTTGTTGCTTTCTTTCCCACTTTTTTTACATCTGCTCCAAACCAAACCTCTAAAAGCCTATTTTTTTTAACTACAAGTTTGTAGTATTTATGTTATTTGTTTAGTATTTGCAGGAGCCATAAGAGATTGGTTCCCTGCTCATTAAGCGTACTTAAAGCTAGGTTTTATCCGTTTAAAGCAAGGTTTCATCAGTCAAAAGCTAGGTTTGATAGGTGAGAAGCAAGGTTTGATAAGCGGAAAAGCAAGGTTTCATCAGTCAAAAGCTAGTAGAGTTTTAGAAACTTGCTTTTCCTTATAAATTTTCTATATTTGACCGAAAGTTGTGCAATTACTAGTTGGTGGACAATGGCAAAAGGGGTAACAGAGGCAAAAGAACCGCATAAATTGGAAATTAGGCAACATAACGCTATTACAACGGCGCGTTATGAGATGTCAGCTATAGAGATGGATATTTCGTTTTTCCTTCTTTCCAAACTGCGTGCCGATGACAAACCTGGTACAAAATACCAAATTTCTGTGAGGGAATTGCAGGAAGTCACTGGAAGACAATGGCACCATGGCCAATTTCTGGAGGCGACATCTGCACTTAGGAGCCGGGAATATGTCTTTGAGGATAATAAAACCGTTTTACAGGTGGGGTTATTAGCTTCTGCCTTGCATAGAAAAGGGGAGGGGTTGATTGAACTTGAAATCTCTGAGAACATAAGGCCGTACCTGATAGACTTAAAGAACAACTTTACCAGCTTTCAGCTCCAGGCGGCCTTTATGCTACCCAGCAAGTGGGCTAAACGCATCTATCAGATTGCAAGTCAATGGAAGGACATCGGAGAAACCAAGATATACTCCATAGATGATTTAAAGGTAATCTTGCACCTAAAAGACCCCAAAAACAAGGAAAAGGAGCAATATTCATCCATCTCCTTGTTTAAAAAGAACGTTCTCGATATTGCTGTGGAGCAAATCAATAAATTCACCGACCTGAGAATAAGCTATGTGTTGACGAAAAGAGGCCGGGTTTTCACGCATATCCGGTTCTACGTGAACAAACAGACGATTCAGCAATTACCGTTAGCTTTCGATTTGCCAACCGAAGATGTAAGGAGACAGAATGCCCGGACTATCCTGGACGATTTAAATATTATCGAAGAGAAACTGGTTAATAGAATCTTGCAGGACGAGAATTTACTGAACAAGCTTTTCCAGTTCAACTATAAATTGAAAACTGACAAAATTAAAGCCACATCCAATCCCGGGGGATTATTCCTAAAAATTGCTGGTTTGGTCTAAAAGCTAGGTTTCATCAGTCAAAAAATATGCGCATTGGTAAATTAGCAACGGCCAGGGTACAGAATTTACAAAGTACAGGAATTATAAATTTTGACCGTCCCGCCCTCCGGGCGGTCAATGGCAGCTGCTTTTTGCAATTGCAGACTGCCAAGGCCAAAAAATGAGAAATTGTTTCTCACAAAATAAACATAGGTTTTACTGGATGTAAAAGAAGGCCAAAAAAGGGGGTATTTTTTGTTATTTTATGTATCTATTAATATACATTAACGTATATTATAATATACATAGAATAGCAATTGCAAATCATCATTCACCTTTAAACCTAGGAAACCATGTCAACTCAAAGCACAAACCTCGATAAAGCTACTTCATGGGACAACATCTGTTTTCCGGTAAAAGAAGAAAAATTGCAAAGCCTTTTGCCTGACAACTACAATCTGCTGCCGTCGGACAGGCAACGGGCTATCGTCGGTACTATGCCGGACGGTACACAGCATATATTTGCCCTGCAAAGCGATGAATATACGCTGATTCCTAATCAGCTTCTGCGCTCGGTGGTGGACAGTGTGGCAAAAGATTACACGGTTGATGCCCGATATTCAACCCGTGGGGATTTCAGCATTAATGTTATCCTTCCTGACAGCCTGAAGGTGGGCAATGAGCGGATATATAAGAACTTAATTATAAACAATTCATATACTGGCAAAAGCCCTTTCAATATCCAAGGTTCGTCCATTGAATCAACGAACGAAGAAAAAGTAAAGGTTTCCTATTATCGGCAAATATGTTCCAATGGCCTGATGGGCTGGGCAGATGAATTTATGTCCTTTGAAGAATATTTTAGCTGGCTGGCCAATGGTCAACCTAAGAAATACCTGGATGCTTTAAAGGAAAAAGTAGAACACGTGAACATTGAGAGGATTAGAAAAGAAGAAAGAATCCTAGCGGAAACATTCCATCACAAAGGGCTGAACCTGGAAATATTCAGGGAACATTTAACTAAAATTCTGCGGAACTTCATAGCGCAGAAAGATTCAGTTACCGGCACGGTATACAATAAACTGGTAGGGGTGGCCATGCCTACCGATGCCGACATTCAAAAAGTTATTACCGAAGCCGGTTTACCAAAGAAGCTGGCCGCCCTGGCCGTGGAGCGGTTAAGGTTTGAGGAAAAGGAATTGGAAACCGAAGCGAATCTATGGTTGGTTTACAATGCTGCGAACTTTGCCCTTTTTAACGGAAAATCTGCCTTAACCATAAACGAACGCTTCAAAGCTGACCAGAAGGCTTTTAATAATATTGCGGCAATGGCTTTATAACTAAAAAGAAATTCACAGAAATAGGTGGGGCCAAGAAATCCTCACCTATTTTTTTGCCTAATTGGGAAGGGCGCTTTTGCAATCGCAAGATTTTTCAAACCATTTTTTCCCTACCGCCCAACTCTTTGCAAATGGTGGGTTCGCTTTATCTGCGAACCCACCATTTGCTTTCTTCTTCCTTTCTGGAAGTGGGGGAGGGACGCTGTATGCAGCGGGATGCGGGTCCATGGAGTAAAACGGAATGGTTCCGCATCCCGCTGCATACAGCGTACCCGGCTTCTTCAATAACCCCCTTCCGGCCTTAGCCGGTGTTCCATCCGTATGGTGGGTTCGCCTTTTCTGCGAACCGGCCATACTCCATTTACAAGGCTCCTGGGTATAGGGTAGGGGAGTACGGTGTAAGTTAGGGCTGCTGGCTCCGTTAACCTTCACCAGCAGCCCTAACTTACACGGTGCTCCCCGGTTTTCCGGAAGAACCCGCGTTAGGGATACCGGCCACTTGTCCGCATAAAACTGGATTTTTCAGCCAGTTTTATAGGTGGCCGCCGTAGGGGAGTAGCCCGGCCGCCAGGCAACGCCCAAGATATTGATTAATCCTTAAAATACTCAAACTGCCACGACAGGCATTTTTTTAAAGGGCGGTAGGGGAAAAGTAATTTGGGGATATTCTCCTCTATCTCGATGGACCTAAATTAAAAAGCCTCTCTAGATTTAGAAAAGGCTTTTAGAATGACATGGTTTTCGTTATTTGATACGGCTTAATAAATCTAACCAGGTTTACTACCTCGTTATTTCTTGCTGGGAGAGCCTATGGTTCTCTACTTTTCCCGCTATCTCCCGTCTTTCGGCACGGTCTGAATGATGCTCAACCACATCATTCCCTTTTTGGTTACCTATTGCGTCCAAAGTCTTGGATATCCTGCCTATTTCCGGGTCATCCGTCCGGTAGGCAACTTTCATTTCTGAGTGCCTCAGGCCATTAGTGGACGTACTCTGAATATCGCCCACCTTTGCCCCACTCCGTTCCACCGTATCTTTCACAGCTTCTGCCTGGCCTTTCACACCCGTCCCCTTATCTTTTTCCTCCACTTTAATGATTAACTCCTTTTCAGAACCAGGCCCAGCCAATTGTTCCTTAGCCGGTAACAGCTGACCAGCATCCGTTTTGGCCGGAACCACACTTGATGTTTCAAGAGTTGTTTTACCCTTTTGGCCTTCTTTAGGCTGCTGCACTTGCAGGAGGTGCTGGGCTTGTTCCAGGCGTTGGGATTCCGCTCGAAGCTGTTCTTTCTGTAGCCGCTGCGCCTCACGCTCCCGCTCATCTTGCGCGGCCTGTGCCTGGATCTCTGAAGTGCTTAACCCCTGACTAGCTAGTTCCAAATCACGGTTATAATCTTTTGCGATTGGATATTCTACCCGGATGAAATTTACCGGGTGCCGTTCCTGCTCGGGGCGAAGCTGCTCGCGTTGCCGGTAGAGCTCCTGGCTGATTACTTCCAGTTGGGCCGTATCGGCCTTGGCTACGCTAAGCTTTATGACCGTTTCCTTTTCGGTCGAGCGTTGCACCTTCATTTCAATACTCGGCTCTTCCTGTACCGAATTGATACGGTCCACCTGGCGGGTTAGATAGTTGACGCGTTCGGCCCCTTCCTGGCTGTTTTCATGATGGTATTCCACCCGCAAATTAGCATGGTACCTCCCGGCGGTAGCGTGCCATTGCACCGGGCGGCTGGCCTCAGGGTAAGCCTCCTGACTGGCCAATTCCTTGAATGGTCGGGCAGGCTGCAGATCATTCAGGTAATTGATATTGAACCTTCTTCCCCCCGCATCCCTATCATCGGCCAGTATTACCTCCTGGGGGTTTTGCTTATCGATGACTCGTTGGATCAAAGCCGTCTGTCTTTCGGTTACAGTTCCGGCTGTGGCAATGTACATGGTATTCTTACCGTCATTCTTCAGTTGGTGGTAACTCATGGAATCGATGGCGCTTTCATTCAGAACCAGCCTTTCAATAGGAGTTCCTTTGCCCTGGGTGGGGTGAGAAACCCAAATGCCATCCTTGGGTAGCTCCAGCAGGTTTTTATAGCCGGTGTTCTTCTGTTCCACACTGGCCAGTCCATGCTCATTGTAAAGGGGAAAGGCGGTATTCCGAAATCCGTGTTCGTTTTTCTCGGTCGTGAATACCCGTCCTTGAAAGGCTGGGCTGTCCAGGGTTTCGTCTGTGAGGGAGCGGCTGTAGAGGTAAGTCCGATCAGTTAACTCTCTTTTCACGCCTAATACCTCTGAAATCAGTCTGGTTCTTTTTTCTTCCTCTATTTCCGCTTCAGTGGCTGTTTCCCCCTGCTCCTTTGGCTTTCCCTCCAGCCGGGCTGGAACAAGAGCTGTAGCATAGGCTTTTTGTGGCTCTGGGTATTCATTCAGGTATTCGCGCAGGTGTTGCCGTACTTCCCCCAGGTTTTTATGCTGCCTGGTTTTCACGAAATCGATGATGGTACCTTTATCGCGGTCATCACCTGGGTTGAAATACACCTGCTTATCGTCTTTCCTGCTAACGATAATATGCTCCTCGCCATTTTCCAGGTGCTGCCAATCGTTGCGCTTTCCCTGCGCCTTGATCTGATAACCTTGCCTCTGGGCATATTCCCCTAAGTCTATCCGTTCCTTAAACCGCTCTAGTTCCTGCGGGTCATTCTCCAAAACTTGTCGTTCCATGCTTGTATGAGCTTTAGATTATCCATAAAATACAAATAGCGGGTAAACCCGCTATACTTTCCAATATGAATACCCTTCCCAGGCTTTAGTGGGGTGGGGACTTTGTCAAGCTATCAATATAGGCGAGCTGCTCTTTAAACTTACCTAGCTCCTCCTTACCCGGGAAGAGGAATAGATAACGGTCTTCTTCACCGTTGGATAAAGGGTTTCGGGAAGCAGTAGTTTCAAATGAAAGTGCTGCCAAAATCCTTTGCAAGAGAAGGTGTTCCTTTCTCTTCAGGGTACTGTTCTTAAGATTCACGACAGTGGTATAGGGAAATAAATATTGCTTACAGAAAGCCTTTACCTGCCCATGCCCTAAGAGCTTTAACCGGTATTGAATATAGCGTAGTACATCTGCATATAATACAAACAGGCTAGGGTCCGGAAACCCTAAAGGTTGAACGGCTTCGGTTATAGGCACCATTAAGAACTATTTCAATTGTTAACCTAAGAGCGCTTCTATGCTATGGGGGTTAGCAATTGCATCCTTATTATAGATACCTACAATATATATTATATTTTTTTACAAACTAAATAATTCCCTCAAAATCACACCACTACAACTATTGAATAACTATGTGCCAATTAACGGATAACGTTTTCTAGGGTTTCTGCCTTTTATATTATTATAAAATAACTTCTTACTAACTTTTGAATATGTTTTGTATAACTATCTATTTTTTTTCCCGTTCAAGGGAGAAATATGCCGCAGGAGACCTTCATTATTGGTTTAGTGCTAATTCCAATGTTATTGTTGGTGGCCTTGCTCTGGTGGCGGTTTTATGGAAATGGTAAAGAGACACGGAAAACGATAAGGAAATCAAGAACCGGTAATTACAGGCCACTCAGAACGTATCGATATGAAGTCCGGGATTTTGTAACAACGGTGGGCGAATATCAGGAAACTGACCCCGGAACTTCGGGCACGTTACTGGATGAATTATTAAGTGAGGAAGAATACCTAGATGATATAAGCATGGCGGAAACGCCTGTTAGTTGCGATGATAGCCGTGATACCCCATATACCGATTCCGGAATCAGTCCGAACGCGGCCATGGCACAAACTGACTCTGTTACGGCTGGCGATAATGAGGAAACCTCAGTGCCTGGTGTTAGGAATAGCATTACCCCAGACGTATTTCCGGAGATTGGGCAAGACGATAGTCCTGCCCAATCTATTTACTACAACCCCCTTACAGCACCGGCACCAACTGACAACGATAAAAAGAACAGGAAAGCAGAAATCGCCTTGAAAAGGCGGAGGAGGGCTGAATTAAAAAACAACACTTCTGCTGCCCAATCCGGCTTCAACGCATTGTTTTCACCTGATTCACCTGTTAAAAATGCAACAGCCAGAAAAACTGCTGACGGTGAATAAATTGACAACTAAAGTCTTTTAGCGATGGCCTTAGAACACACATTTCCAACTACTTATTCAGAAAGTCTCCCTTTCGCCCTCTTTGATATTCCAAAGTTTATTGAAACGGCTTACCCAGGGATTAAGCACCCCTTTTCTATATCAAATCAATTATAACTAAATACTGAAAAATGTTTACTGAAACCTACAAAAGGAGTGCTGGCCTGGTGGCGCAAATCTCTAGTTCGATTCATTCGCTTGTTCTTACTGGCCGCCAATATGAGGCCTCTCCTTGGGAGAAAAGGATGATGGCCACTGCTATGGGTCTGGCCCTGACGAACGGGGCAATGGCCCAGGGTGGCACCGCAGCTGCTTTAGAGGGGGTTCAGGAAACCATCATCACCATTGTCCAGGTTATTTTCTCCATTATTCTGGTGATTGGATTAATCCGGGTCGTGATGAAATTCGTCAACGGGGCACCGGATGCACTTTCTTCTTTAGGATGGCTGGTCGGTGGGGTAATCCTTTGGTTTGGCTTCCAATTCTTCAAAGACGACTTGGTAGGGACAGTAGGAGGTGAAGGAGGGGTACGTTAACCACCTGCTATATGCGCTCTTACAAAAGTATTGAAAAACCGGCTCAGGTTCTGGGGATGAACATCATGGACTTGGGCTTGGTGGTCGGTCTGTTCATCGGTTCGGTGCTGCTGCTGGGTTTTTTGAACATGATGGTGCATATCCCGCGCCTGGTTTATTTGGCGGTTTTCCTATTGGAAGTAGGATTGATTCTGGTGATGCGTTTTTTAACGAAAACCCATCCTCCCGGCTTCCTGATAGGTTGGCTTTCTTTCCAATTCGTGCAGCCCCGGCGCATCGCCGTAGGCATTGTCCCCCCAGTGAAGAAAAAAGATGAAAAAGCAAAAAACGGTTCCATTTAATAACGTAATGCCGGTCCATTCCTTTGAGGATAATAAAGTTATTTTCAAAGATGGGCGGGTAGCGGTTGGGTTCGTAGTCGAACCGGCGGAGATGGAGGCCTGGACCCAACAGGATTTTATCTCATTCAACAATGCTTTGCTGGGGGTATTAAAGCCATTGCCAATTAATACGATTGTCCAGAAAACGGATGTTTACTACGACCGCCCATATCGGGAAGACAGGAAAGAACAGACCTATTTTGAAGGGAGAATGAACAAGCATTTCTTTGAACGGCTGGTTCTTTTCCAAAAATCCTACCTATTCCTGAGCTTTGCCCCGGCGGAGGTGAAACCGATTAAAACCAATGCCCTCAATGCCTTGGTTTCCCGCATGGGGGAATCCTTGATTAAAAATCCGTTTGAAAACCTGCTCCATACCCTGGAAATCGCCGAGGCGGTTGCCCAAGAGTTTTCAACTGCGTTATCGGGAACGGGGGAAGTGGAGATTATGCGCATGGGCTCGGTGGAAATCAGCGACCTCTACCATCAATATTTTAACCTCAATTTTGACTTTGTGCCCCGGCGGCAGGAACGTGAAATTCTGAACGAGGTAGGGACGCTGGCTGTGGGAGAGAACAAAGTGAACGTCATCTCCATGGTAGGGCAGGGCAGTGAGCAACACCCTGCCGTTCGTAACAGCTATGGGGTAACCGCACCGATGCTCTACCCACTTACAAACGCACTGCAGTTCCCACATATCCTGACACAGGCCTTTGTCGTGCAGGATACCAGGGCCGCACTTTCCACCCTGGACACAGACCGTAAACTGAATAATTCGCTGTCGAGGCTAGCCACGCAGGACAACCAGCTGCGGGCAATAGAAATAGAGGAATTTACAGCCGAGGTAAGAGCGGAGAATAAACAGATAGTAGGCTTACACGTTTCTGTGCAGGTCTGGGAATCAAACGACAATATCCGGAAAGAGAACATCGAGAAAACCATGGCCGCTTTCCGATACATATTCGGAACGGAAAGCGTGGTGGAATCGCATCTGTCCTTGCCGCTGTATTTCGGCCTGTTACCGGGGAATGCGTACCAGATACCGGACAGATGGCTGACCACTACCTCGGACCGGGGTGTATGCTACATGCAGTGGACGGCAACCTATAAAAATGACAATGTAGGGGAATATTTCTGCGACCGCAACCGTAACCTGCTGCAGGTTAACTTATTCAACACCGACCTGGACAATCAGAATGCCATTGTCATTGGCCCCTCCGGTTCCGGTAAAAGTTATACGTTCGGCTACATTGTCGTGCAGCGCCATGAGCGCAAGGCGCGGCAAATCCTGATTGATATCGGCGGTACGTACCGTAACGTGATCCAGTCGCTGAACGGGATAGACTTCGAGAATACGTACTTCGAGTATGACCCGGAGAACCCGATAGAATTCAACCCTTTCCTGGTACCCCGCTCCCCCGACGGGAGGAAATGGGTCTATAATGACGAGAAGATCAATTTCCATTTGGCCCTACTAGCGGTTCTGTGGAAAGGCGGGGCGGACAGTGCGCCGCTGAACAAGTCCGAAAGGGCGATCCTGAGCCGCTTTCTGATTCAATACTACACGTACCTGAATGAGGAGGGAAATGCTGGCCAAACCGACGAGGAAATACCCGGAATGGCCAGCTTTGTGCGCTTCGTGCGAAGATTTGACCGGGATATGCAGGCTACCCCTGCCACCGCGGACGGTAAGGAGGAAATGCGCAGCCAGTACAAAAAGGACATGAGTTACTTCGATATTCACCAATTCTTTTTAGTGTTGGCGCAATTCACTGAGGGTGGCCGTTACGAGAAAGTTCTGAATGCTCGGCAGGACGTAGAGCTATCTGAGCACCGGCTCATTTGCTTTGACCTCGCAAAGGTGAAGGCTGACCCTGACCTATACCCAGTGGTAGCTATGCTCATCACCGAGCTCTCTCTGGACCTGTTTCGCAAATTCCCGGATGATATCACCTGGACGAAGCCTGGGCCATGCTTTCCGGCGGTGTGATGGAGGACTTCATTGTTTCCATGTACCGCACCATCCGGAAAACCAACGGTTCGATTACCATTATCACGCAGGGGATTCAGGAGATCGTGGAAAGCAGAATAGGCTATGCGCTGATTAATAATAGCTCCACCAAGATTATCCTGCGGCACTCGAATCCGGACTCTCTAGCCAAACTGCAGACTCCGCTGGGCTTCACCAACCACGAAATGGATTTAATCAAATCCGTCCGTTCTACTGCTGATTTCCGGGAGTTCTTTATCAAACAGGGTACCAAGGGGAAAGTATATATCCTGGAGGCAGCCCCGGAACTGGGTGCCATCCTGAGTTCCAAACCCATTGAGCGCAATCACCTGAACCGCTTGGTGAAGCGGTACCAGCAACAGCACAGGCGGTTTGCCATGGATAAAAACGGCAAGGTGAAAATGGAAAACGGCTACCCTGTTTTTGAGACGTTCACCGAACAGCGATTGGATTATGCGGTGGAGCAATTCACGGAAGATAAAAGAGCGGGCCTATTAGGCAAATGATATGGAGGCAGTATTACTCTTCGTAGCCCACGGAATTGATGACAGCTTCCTAAGAGCCTGTGACCGTTCCCTTGAGACTGTCCTGGCGGTGTGCCGGTTCATTACGCCTACGTTTATGAGCATTGCCCTGATCATCTCCATTGGACGGGGATACCTGTCTGGGCATGGCTTGCAGATTGACTTTTCGCCCATTATCAAGGCATTGGCCTTATTCCTGGTGCTTTTCTTTTATCAGGACCTGATGAATGTCCTGGGGGCTGGCATTAAAGGAGTGACGCAGCTATTCGATGGTTCGGGCAACGTAGGCGAAGCCCTGCAGAAGCTGACAACGCCACCAGGCATCGCGGCGGCGGCTCAATCCGATCATGTGGCGCAGACAGACGTGGTAGAGCAGGGTGGGGCCTGGTATTCTAAAATCTATAACAGCATCGCCAATTTTTCCCTGATGAACCTGATCACCCAGTTCTTTACCACGACTACGGTGATGCTGGTAAGGCAAATAGTACTGTTCATCCGTCAATTCGTGCTAGGGTTCCTGTACGTAATCGGACCCATCGCCATCTGCCTTTCCGTAATCCCCGCTTTTTCCGGGCTGGCCGGGAAATGGATGCAAAACTTTATCGCGGTACAGTTCTGGGCCCTGACCATGAATTTACTTGATTTGATCTATTCCAATTTTGCCGACCAGAATACTGCCGTAGGAGGTGTGTTTGGCGGTATGCTCACCCCAGGGCAAGGTTTCAATGACGTGCAATTCCTGTTGATGTCGGTCGCTTTCATTATTCTTTACTGCATGGTGCCTACCCTAACGGGCTATTTTATCGGCTCCACCGCGGTACAGGGCTTCCTGGGCGCAGCGGTAGGCGTTGCTGCCGGAGCGGCCAGCACGGCAGCGGGAGTGGTTGCCCCCCCTGCCGCAGGTGGCGGGGTTTCCGGCGTGCTTGGCAGGGCAATGGGATTCAGCAATTCTGGCGGCGGTAGTGCAGGCAGTGGGAGTTTGGGGGGAGAAACCGGATCTGGTTCTGTTTTCTCAGGTGCGGCCCCGGCCATGCCCACGGGTGGTGGTGCCGGCACATCCGTTCGCTATAACGGCAGCATGGCTACTGCTGCTCCAGCCATGGCTTCCGGCGGATACGCTGGTGGGGCTAGTAGCAGAGACACTACCTATGATTCCGGCTCTGGCACCGATAGCACAGCGCCTTATGATGATCCTGATGATGGTGCTTCTGCCCTCCCTTCCATGGGTTCCTCGGGATTTATGCGCAACTCAGTAAGGAGAAGGAGGGAAAACCGAAAACCTCCAGCATGGGATGAGGATGATTTAGATGACATATTCATTGATTGAAAATTGATTCAGGAATTTAAAGCTGGGATATATGAGTAACATAAAAGATTTGAACACCTCCTTTAAAACCATGAGAACCATTTCACTAGCCTGTATTATTGGGTTCGTGGTATTAGCGGTAAGCGCAGGATATGGGTTCTACAAGGTCACCCAGGATGCGGGGCGACGGGTGTACGTGGTAACTAATTCGGGTTCGGCAGCGGCTTTGGCCGTTGAGGAGGATACCCATACGCCGTTTGAAGCCCGGAACATGGTGAAAGGATTTATGAAAACGATGTTTGGCCACGACCAATACACGTTTAAGCAGAACCTCGATGCCGCATTGCCTTTAATTGAAGGTGCAGGCGGCCGCAGGATCTTCGAGAACTTCAACCGGGGGCAAGTGTTGCAGAATTACCAGAGATACTCGGCACGCTCAGTACTGGACGTGGACAGCATCTATTTGGACATGAAAACCCGGCCCTATTCCGGCAGAGTCTACACCAAACAGCGCATTTTTATCGGCGACCAGCAACGGCAGAGCCTGCCGATGGCGGCCAAGTTCAACCTCGTGGAGACGGACCGCTCTGATGAGAATCCTTATGGGCTGCTGATTACCAATTTTGACTACATCGCCTATAACCCACCGGTCTCGCGGGAAGAAAAAGAATTCCTGCAGCAACAGGAAGCTGAACGGCAAAGAAGACTCCGGGATGCCGCCGCAGGGGCAGGTGTAGCGCCCCCTCCCGGCTATTCCACACCGGCACCGGCGGATGGTTCACCGGCTGCCCCTGGAGCTGTACCGCCCAATCAGTAAACTTCCAAAATTCCATGTTATGAAAAATACATTCTTTGGGTTTGTTATTTTCCTCTTGTCTCTGGCAGCAGGTTCGGCCAGCGCGCAAAAAGTAACCCCGCTTTCGGATATAGCCGTGTCTGATTCCTCTACCACTTATATGGTCTTCAATGGCCCGGTTTCCTTAGTGGATGTGGGAATGGCCGGGAATTACCTGGTGAAGATCGAGGCAAACGCTGTCTTTGTCCGGGCCAGGAAAAAGAACACCTTGCCTACCCCTATCCTGATCCGTTACGGCTCTGAATACTGGATGGGACGGCTGGTGTACGCCCCTAGCCCTGTTATGCAGCTGTATGATTTCAAAGACGGCACACCTAGCTTGAATAATGGAACGGGTTTTACCTACTCGGGAAGCACCCCGGATAATGAACTGGCAATGGATAAATCAGCGGAAAAGAAAGAAGTGATAGAAAGCAACCTGCTCAAGCTGCGCAAAGCCAAAGAAGAGAACCAATCGGTGGCGGTGGTGGAAAATGACCTGGTGCTGTCGCTGGCCAACATTCGCAACGACAAAGACTTCACATATCTGCGCTTTAAGGTCATCAATAAGACGAATATCGACTACAACGTGGATTTTATTGATTTCCAGCTGGTGGAGAATTCCAAGAAGAAATTCCTTGGCAGAAAAAAGAATGAAGCCAGACGGCCCCTGGCCCCGTCCGGTGGTGAATCAAACCAGAATATCACCGGGCGTTCCACTGGTTACCTTACCTATGCTATCCCGCTTTACGCGGCCACGGAAAACGGTTACCTGGAAGTGACGCTGCGGGAACTTAACGGGGCACGGGTACTGGTACTCCCTATTCCTTCCAAAGTAATAAACAGGGCTTCTACCATTTAACGATATTGTAAGAATGGATAACCTAAACGAGTATGGCCCTGAAAACGACTTCAGGGACTCCCCAACTACCAGTTATTCCCCGCCGGAGAAAGCGAAACGCACGCCTGTAGAAATACTGAAAGAGCACTGGTTCAAGTTACTGCTCGGCTTGGTGATGGTGATTTTCGCTGGGCTGTTCCTTTGGCTGAAATCGGCGCAGAACGCGGCTGAGCAAAACACGGTACCGGTGGCTGCAGCCTCCGAGAACATTGAGCAAGCTATCCCTGAGGTGGTAACGGATAACCTGGAAAACAAAACGCCTTCCGCTATTTTAGAGGAACAGCGCAAAGCCGAACATGAGGCACAGTATGCGCAGGCTGCTCCGTCGGAAGAAGAGGTAGCCAATGCGTTTGTGGTAGACACAGCCGGGCAGGCGGCACGGAGGCGATATAATTTGCAATTGCAACAGCAGGCAAAGCTGGCCTTCCAGGAGGTCGATACTGTGGAAACCACGGTCCAAGACCAATCCACCGGTCAATACCGCACGCAACAAATCATCGTACCGCGTAATACCAACCGCCGGAGCGGGTCCCGCCCAACCGCCAACAATATGGTGGCACCTGCTTACGATGCGGACGGAACCCCCTTCGAGACGAACCCGGAAGTGCTGCGGATGCTGGCCGCCTCTTCCCCGCAGACCCGCCGGATATATGAGCAGACGACTGGAAAGCGTTACCGGGAACCTGGTGCGGCCAATGCCCCCAGAGAGTCGCAGGCAGCCCTGCCCGGGGCCGACGGCTTCAATACCTATAAAGTGACAAATTCCCGTTTCAACCCAGGAGATTCGAATACCCGACAGGGAACCCTTACCCCTGATGTCTTTTATAAATGCGTGATTTCCGGGGAGCAAAAAGTAAGAACCGGCTCCGTGGTGATTATGCGCCTGCTGGAGGATGCCGTGGTATCGGGGGTAACCTTCCCGAAGAACATGGTCTTTGCCGGTATCGCAAAGGTTGAATCCAACCGGGTGACGGTACAGATTGAGCGCTTAGGCCCTACCAGGGTGAAAGCTGATATCTTTGATTTCAATTATATGCCGGGCATCATGATAGACCCGGAAAAGAAAATCGCCAAGGATACGAATCAAGGAATATACGATGCACAGCGGCAAGCAAGCCAGGAACTGAGCACAGCCATCGACCGTTCGGCTTCAGCGGCCAATTCTGTGGTAGGGGTGGCAGGCCGCGTTGCGGCCAACGTGGTCTCTAAACCCAGGTCTCGCCAACGGCTGAGGGATGTACTGCTGCCGGACGGGTACCCGATATTGATTACTTCAGCTGCGGCGGGGCAAATGGCTCCCGCTGCCAGCGCCAATTGATTTATTGAGTTTAATTTTAAAAAGGTGATGTATGAAAAGAGTTGTTTTTACGGTATTGGCGGCAGGGCTGCTGGTATTCCGTCCTAGCAATACGGACGCGCAGATGGTGGTGAACGACCCAATCCACATGGGAGTACATATCAGTGATTTTGCCAAACGCCTGGCGCAATGGGCGGAAACGGTGCAAAATTACCAAGTGGTAAAAGATGCCAAAACCATTGCCGGGGTGACCAAGGATATTACCGGGGAAGTAAAGGATTTAACTTCCGAGGGCTTGGCCTTGCAACGGCAGATTCAGGAGGACTTGCGGAAAGTAAACAGCATTATGGATTTACGCATTTCTAACCCGGCAGAGTTGTTCGCCCGTGCCCTGGCCATGTCCGGGGGCAATTCAGGCACGCACTATATGCCTCACTTCTCGAAAGCGCAACGGTTGCGAGTAGCCTTGCAGAACAACAATCCGGAGGAAGACATTAAAACAATCTTCTCAGTGTTTTCTCGCACTTCGGGGGATTCTGACAACAATGACCGCATGAGTTCGGCGGAATATGTGGAGCGCCGGGAAGAATCTGCGGTTTCGGCCTATGCCTATGAGGAAATGAACCAGAAAAAGAAAATTCAGACGGCCCTGAATTATTACAAGATTGCCGATGAAATGACCGAGCAAAGCATTGAGATGAACGCCACCTTGAAGAACCCCGGTCGGTATTCCATGACCGAGGGGGAGCGCATGGCCATGATTAACTCCTCTAACGAGAATATGGTTCGGGCCATGCAACTACGGCAGGAGGCAGATAGGCTGATTGCGGAGAGTTCGCAGAAAGGGCCAGCGCATATTGCCGCTGAAATGGTCTATACCGACTTGATTGCGCAAAAGCAATTGATTGAATTGGAAAGAAGAACTAAAAATTATTAAGCAATGAAAAAGGCGCTGCTCTCCCTGCTGTTATTTATCAGCATTAGCTCATTGTCCCCTGTACTGGCACAACGGCACGTCAGACACATTTCTGCCTGGGGTGCGCATTATGGCCGTACCGACATGGGAAAGTTTTACGAGGGCAGCTATATGAATTACCTGACTGATAAACTGAGCGTGCGGGTCAGCGGCTTGCGGGAGTTTGGCGACTTGGAGGTAAGTGGGGAATACTCTGCCTTCAGTGGCCGGGGGTTCTTGGCACCGCAGTTATTCCGGATTGGTGAATTTGCCTATTTCCACCTGCTTCTAGGAGGTGCCGCTTCCTACGAAAGGACGGGGGAAGATTCCGACGGGGAAGGGAGTAAATCGGGCAGACGCGAACGTTTTACCTACGGGCCTCAGGCTGGCGCCGAAGTGGACTTCTTTTTTGGCAATCGAATCTCGTTGGTTGTAACTGGGATAAAGGGGAAGACGTTTAACAAGACTCACTTGGACGAGTGGCCAGGCTTTGTCAGTCTCGGCCTTAGATACCACTTCAGATAATTTCCTATATTAATAGTAAAAAGTACCCTCCTTTTGGCAGGGTATTTTTTTGTTTAGCCATACATTTATAATGTATATTATTTAAACTATAAATGTATCATATTATATACATGGCTCGTATTATATGAATTGAACGCAGTTAAATTCATTTCTTGCAGACGAATTGAGAGCGGAGGAATAACTGCTTTCTTATAAAGCATTTATATAATTGCCAGCTATGAAAATCTCGGATGAACCAGTTAAACTGTTTTTAGAATTGCAAAAAAAGCTTCCCGCAGTATTAGCCTCTTTTGGAATTAAACAGGTCTACGTCTATAAGGGGATTGGAATGCCACGCCCTACCTGGGAGGTGAAGAAGAGAAACCAAACCTTCACCATTTCAGAAATGCAGGACATCTGTGACTTGATTAATACTGGTAAAACCAAACCAAGGGAGCAAAATAAAAGTACAATCGTGGAAGTCAAAAATTGATTTTATAATTTCAAAAATGTACGGTTATGGGTAGTATGTTTTTGCAGATAGATACCCCTAACATGATGTTCAGGGATTTATTGGAGCCTATAGCTGGGCCACTGACAATAATAGTAGTGGTGGGGGCAGGTGTCTATGCGTTCATAAGGAGAAGAAGCTATAACCGAAAACTTTATAACGCCATTACCCGGCCTACGGTGATATACCAGCAAGGTGCGGCCCCTGCTCCGGCTGTTCCTGTAGACAGCTCACCTGCTTTATCTACAGAGGAATTCTCTAGGCTACCCTGGGAGGAAAGAGAAGCCCTTTACAGAAATAGAATCATAGAGCTAAGGGATACGAACCGGAGACTGAGGTCCAGAATGAAAGAGGCAGGATTGCCGACCGATTGATTTACAATTGCAAAATGAAACCTTTGGATATTGAGGGGCTGGCAAGGCAGTCTGATTTCGATTACAGTTTCAACGGAGATATACTAACTATCCGGGACTTGGATAAAGGCAATAAATCAGTTACCAATAACATTGCTAACATCTTAGCCTATATTAATCAATTCATCCCAGTATCTGATTACCTGGTTATGTACTTGGATTCCTCTGGAATTTGGGATGGCGTGGCCGTTCAGGAGATTTCGGGTAGTTTCTCCTGCCGATTCTTCCCCTTGAATGAAATGGATTGTGATAAAGCAGTAGCTAAAATGCACTTTTTACAATTGTAACGCCATGAACCTGTATCAATTTAATATTTTAGACAAAAATGGTAGAGCCAATGTAGTTTGGGAATTAGGAAAGTTTATTAAAACTATAAATCAAAACGGCGTATGCAAAGCGCTCTATGCCATGGGCGATTTCTTTGCAGAAATACACTTTTCACCGGAAGATGGCATTAAGGATGTGCGGGGTTTTAAAAGCAAAACCCGTTTATTACCCTATAAAAATATAGGATTGTCCCTGTTGACTGTTGTAAACTAGTTTAGCCCAAAATCAACCGGCCCCCCTAGAAAAGATAGTAAGTATATAATCATTAGGGCGGTAGGGGAAAACAAAATCCCTGAAGTTGGTTCTACCACAACCGACCTATTTAAAATACAAAGCATCAACTTAAATCCGGAATCTTTTGTATTTATTATTCCGGATTACAGTTCCAAGTTGGAGCAAGCATTCATACTCAAAATTTTAACCGATTTATATAAATTTTATCAAAAATTATATAACATCATAATACAAAATTGTTTATACTTTTGCAAGATTGGAACTAGTATGTCGGCAACTCTCTTTGATTGTTACCGTTTGATACTTAGATAAATAGATATCATCTTAGATGAAGGCACTGCAAAAATTTATTCACCTTAGCTTAATAGCAGCCATTTTACTGGCTTCTTTTGGCTTCCGTGTGAATATTTCGCATTGCCCTGGTAAGGAAGACAGTTCAATTAGCCTTTTTTCATCCCCCACCTGTTGCTGTGGGAAAGCCGCAAAAACCCCAAAGAAGTCCTGCAATGACATGTCTTGTGTCATGCAGCGGGGAGTAGCCACGCAGACGAATTTCAACTCCGCGACCCAGCAGGTAGCAAAGTTTGTGAAAGAACCGGTATTGTCTCCAAACTTTACCGAAACAATCCGTCCTGCCATTCTTGAAGCCGAACCCCACTTTACATTGCCACCTCCGGTCTCCGGCAGGTTCATCGGCATCTTACATCAAACCTTTATTATTTAATACCCCTTCCCTTATTTAGGAGTGACAGCTAATTTCCCCTGCTGGTGCTACCTCCTAAACCGTAAATTCCATTCAAGATTACTTATCTGGAAGGCATGGCCACTTTTGCTTGAATATAAGCACTCTTGCTTAACCCTTCTCAGATTCCAAGTTGAGCTGGCAGCGAAACTGGTTTGAATCAATACGGATTTTACGCCCTCAAATATTCATTTAGACTGTGCAGTTACACAGTCCATCAGCATAACCTTGCCTTGGCAGGAGTATCGGTAGGCCTATTGGCTTGGGGTAACTCCTCAGAGGAAATACATTTCCATTCACTTTAAACATTTTCCTTTTATGAAAGCGATTGTACTAAGCATCGGCTTATCCATCATTGGTTTAACCCTGTTCTCTGCCTGTGATAGCGGCGAAACCAAACAGAATACCACAGAGCAGACTGAAACCAAACAGGCCGTTGCAGGAGTGACCTACACCTGCCCCATGCACCCGGAAGTGGTAAGCGATGAGCCCGGCAAATGCCCCAAATGCGGTATGTTCCTGGAAGAGGCGAAAGCCGGTGAACAGCAGGATACGACTGCTGGCCATCAGCACGAAGCAGGCGAGCAGCATTAATTTTTAACTTTTCCCTCCCGGCTACCAAGACCGGGAGGGAAATCCATCACAGGCTATGATAGGTAAATTAATATCTTTTTCCCTGCGCAACCGCATGGTCGTGCTGCTGATAGCAGCCGGTTTATTCGGGTGGGGCCTCTATTCAGTCAGCACTAATAAAGTAGATGCGATTCCGGATTTATCGGAAAACCAGGTAATAGTTTTCACGGAGTGGATGGGCCGCAGCCCTCAAATCATCGAAGACCAGGTTACCTATCCCTTAGTGACGAACCTGCAGGGTATGCCTCAGGTAAAATATGTGCGCGGCGTATCCATGTTTGGCATGAGTTTCATCTATGTCATTTTTGAGGACAAAACCGACATTTACTGGGCCCGCGAACGGGTGTTGGAACGCCTAAACTACGCAAACCGCTTACTGCCCGAAGGAGCCGTCCCTACCTTAGGGCCCGATGGTACCGGGGTAGGGCATATCCTATGGTACACGCTGGATGCCCCTGGCATGGATTTAGGAGAGCAACGCGCCATTCAGGATTGGTACGTGAAGTTCGCGCTGCAAAATGTGGAAGGGGTGAGTGAAATCGCCTCCTTCGGGGGATTTCAAAAGCAGTATCAGATAACGGTGGACCCCAACCAGCTTACCTACTACAATCTATCGGTGCCGCAGGTAATGGCGGCGGTGAGGGCCAACAACAACGAGAGCGGCGGACGCAAATTCGAGATGAGCGACATCGGCTACATCATCAAAACAACCGGGTACCTCAAATCAACAGAAGAAATAGAGAATATCCCTATTGTCACCCAGAATACCATCCCTATTCGGGTAAGTGACATTGCCACGGTGCAGATGACCGGGGAAAGCCGCCTTGGGATTTTTGACATCAACGGCGAAGGAGAAGCGGTGGGGGGCATTGTGGTGATGCGGTATGGGGAAAACGCCGCCGAGGTTATAGCGAATGTGAAGACTAAAATGGAAGAGGTCTCTGCCGGTCTGCCCAAAGGAGTGAAGTTCAACATCGTCTATGACCGGAGCGGACTGATTAATGAATCAGTGAATTCCGTGAAAACCACGCTGATTGAGGAAATGCTGGTGGCCTCCGCCATCGTTTTCATCTTCCTCTTCCATTGGCGCAGCGCCTTGATAATCATCATCCAATTGCCCTTGTCGATTGCCATAGGGTTTATACTACTGAATGCCTTCGATATTTCCTCCAACATCATGTCCCTTACAGGAATCGCCCTGTCTGTCGGGGTGATTGTGGATGATGCCATTGTGATGGTCGAAAATGCTTACCGGCACTTGGCCGAAGCCCAAAACAAAGAAAACCATGGATAAGGAAACGCGTCTTTCAATTATAGAAAAAGCTTCCAAACAAGTTGGTCCCAGCGTGTTTTGGAGTACGATTATCATTATCACCTCTTTTCTCCCGGTTTTCTTGCTGACCGGGCAGGAAGGGAAATTATTCAGCCCCTTGGCTTGGACGAAAACATTTATACTCATTGTGGATGCCTTCGTGGCCATTACGGTTACCCCGGTGCTGCTTTCGCTTTTCCTCAAAGGCAAGTTCAAGCCAGAGAACAGCAATCCTATCAACCGAGGGCTGGAGCGGGTGTATAGCCCCATTTTGCGCTGGTGCCTCAACTGGCGGAAGACCACCATCGGAATTAACATCCTGGCCCTGCTGGTCAGCATCCCCATGTTGCTGAGCCTGGGCTCCGAATTTATGCCGCCTCTGGATGAAAGCTCAATTCTGTTCATGCCAGTCACCCTCCCGGATATTTCCAACTCCGAGGCCAAGCGCATTCTGCAGGTGCAAGATAAGATTATCAAATCCATGCCGGAAGTAGACCAGGTATTGGGCAAGGCCGGGAGAGCCAGTACGGCTACTGACAACTCACCCATTAGCATGATTGAAACTATCATTCAACTGAAGCCCGAATCCGAATGGCGCGATGGTATGACCAAAGCCAAAATCATTGAGGAGCTTGACCAGAAGCTCCAGATTCCGGGGGTGATTAACGGTTGGACACAACCCATCATCAACCGCATCAACATGCTGGCTACTGGTATCCGAACCGATGTGGGGGTAAAGGTGTACGGTCAAAGCCTTGATACCATCGCCACGGTTTCCCAAAGAGTGCGAAACGCCTTGCAGGATATTCCAGGGGTAAAGGATTTATACGTTGAACCGGTAACCGGAGGAAAATACCTGGAAATCCAGACCAGGCGCGAAGAGCTGGGCCGCTATGGCCTTTCTGTGGATGACGTCAATGCCATTGTGGAATCTGCCCTCGGCGGACTTCCCATAGGCAATACCGTTGAAGGCCGGCAACGCTTCTCCATCAACCTGCGCCTGGCTCAGGAGTACCGCAACAGTCTCGACCGTATCCGGCGCATTCCCTTGCAGTCCGGGACGGCAGGCACGGTTCCGCTCTCGGCGGTGGCCGATGTGCGTTTCGTGGATGGCCCTCCTATGATTGCCTCCGAAAATGCCCAGCTGCGGGGAGCCGTACTATTTAATGTGCGGGACCGGGATGTTGGCAGTACCGTGCAGGAAGCCATAAAGAAGTTAAACAGTGAATTCACCGACTTGCCCAATGGCTACCGCCTCGAATGGAGCGGCCAGTGGGAAAATCAGATTCGGGCAAACCAAACCTTGAAAATCATTATACCGCTGGTATTGATTATCATCTTCCTGATTCTCTACTTCTCCTTCCAATCCCTTAAAGAAGCGCTTCTGAACCTGGTCACCATCCCATTCGCCCTTATAGGAGGGGTTTTCATCGTGTACTTCTATGGCATAAATCTATCGGTGGCAGTAGCGGTAGGTTTTATCGCCTTGTTTGGGTTGGCTGTGGAGACGGCTATGGTGATGGTGGTATACCTGAACGAAGCCATGAACCAGATGGTGGCAGATAAAGGCAACACAAATCAAACGATTACAAAGTACGACATCCGGGAGTATGTATTCATGGGAGCCGCCAAGCGCCTGCGCCCGAAAATAATGACGGTTTCTGTTTCGCTCTTCGGTTTGATTCCGGTGCTGTGGGCGACTGGCGTAGGCACGGACGTGATGCTGCCTATCGTCCTGCCCCTAATTGGCGGGGTTTTTACCTCCTCTATCCATATTCTGCTGGTGACTCCCGTGGTGTTTGAAATGACGAAGGAGTATGAATTGAAAAAACACGGAAAAATAGAGATTTACGATGTTAAGCATTAGACTATATACCACGGCCGCACTGCTGCTGATGGGCTTGGTAGCGCAAGGGCAGTCACCGGTACTATCATTGGACTCTGTGCTGCAGCGCATCTCCCTCGGTAACCCGATGCTGCGGGAGTTTGAAAGCCGGGCAAAGGCGCAGAATGCCATGGCAGAAGGTGCCCGTAGCCAGATGGCCCCTATGGTGGGAGCCGGGGTTTTCATGTATCCCTATCCGGGGCAAATGGAGATGGAAGGACAGGATGACGCTATGTTCATGACGGCGGTGGAGCAGGAAATTACAAACCCAGCTAAATTACGGGCTAGGGAAAAATACCAACTTTCCAAGGCGGCAATAGAAGAGGCTGGGCGCGACAAAGCCTTCAACCAGCTGAGAGCACAGGCAAAGACAGCCTATTACCAATGGGTTGTGCTGGAGAAAAAGAAATCTGTGCTGCTTGAAAACCAGCGCATCATGCAATTCATGCTCAAATTGGGCAAAGTCCGCTATCCCTACAACCAAAGTTCATTGGGCAGTATCTACAAAGCCGAGGGCCGGTTAGGGGAAGTGGAGAACATGCTGGTAATGAATGACAGCGAAATTATCAGGATGAACATCCAACTGAACATGCTGATGAACCTGCCCCCGGAAACCCGTTTCCGAATCGATACCACCGCTCAGGCACCAAAACTGACAGTTTTACCGGACACCGCCTATTTAAGCGCCGCCCGTAGCGATATCCGGCAACTGGACCGTACCATCGAATCCATGCGCCTCAACCTCCGGTTGGAGAACATGCAACGCAAGCCGGATTTTGGGATACGCTTTGAGAACATGATGCCGCGCGACAGGATGATGCCCCAGTCTTTCACTTTAATGGGGATGGTATCAATTCCTATTGCCCCATGGTCCTCGAAGATGTATAAATCCAACATCAAAGCCATGGACTTTGAAATCCAAGGGATGCAAAAAGGCCGGGAGAGCCTGTTGAACGAGGCCCAAGCCATGGTGGCCACCATGGCTCAGGAGTTGCAAACCAAGCAAACCCAGGTGCGGAACTACGAAACCAAAATCATCCCGGCTCTGCGCCGCAATTATGAGACCACCATGCTCAGCTATGAACAGAACACAAGCCAATTACCGCTGGTAATCGATGCCTGGGAAGCGCTGAACATGGCCCAGATGGAATACCTCAACAACCTGGAGCAATTGTACCTGATTGGAGTAAATTATGAGAAAGAGCTGGAAAAATAAATTACTGTGGCTGCTGGTACTGCTGCTGCCCTTTTCCTTTACAGGCTGTAATGAAGCCGGGGATGGTGCAGAAGCGGCCAATGACATTCAATACACGTGCCCGATGCACCCGCAGATTGTCCGCGATGAGCCTGGTTCCTGCCCTATCTGCGGCATGGACTTGGTAGCGAAGCAAACCGCAGATGCCCCCGCCATCGCCATTTCCTCGGATTTGGAATATTTGCTGCAACCCGCGAACCAGGCGGTGGTTTCCGGCATAGAAACCGCACAACCTGTTCAAAAGCAGGTACAACAGGAAATCACTATGAGCGGCGTGGTGACCTACGATACTCGGCGGCAGTACATCATCCCGGCCCGGTTTGGGGGACGGATTGAAAAACTCTATGTACAGTTTAATTTCCAGCCTATCCGCAAAGGGCAGAAACTCTATGATATCTATAGCCCGGAACTAGTGACGGCTCAGAAAGAATTGCTTTATCTGCTTGAAAACGACCCGAGCAACTCTTCCCTGATTAATGGGGCGAAACAAAAGTTGCGGCTCCTTGGTGCAACCGCTGGCCAAGTAGAGCAATTAATCCGAAGCGGGCGGGAAACCTATACTTTTTCTGTGTATAGCCCCTATTCCGGTTACGTGCTTGACCCTGCCGTAGCAGCCAGCCCTTCTCCCGTAGCAACCGCGACACCCGCTGCCCCGGCAACGGGCGGCGGCGGCATGGGAGGAATGGGAGGCGGTGCCACGGGAACAGGCAGCAGCGCGTCACCCCCCATACCGAGCGGCGGTTTTTCCATCCGGGAGGGCATGTACGTGAGCACAGGGCAGGCCTTATTGAAAGTGATTGATGCTTCTCAGGTATGGGCACAGTTCAATATGCCTAGCAGCCAAGCCGGGCAACTTAAGAAAGGTACCCCAATCTCCATCACCTTCAACCAGCTGCCGGATAAAACGGTGCAGTCTGAGGTAAATCTGGTAGAACCTGTTTACGAAGCAGGGGAGAACTTCGCACAGGTTCGGGCCTCCCTCCCTGCCGGGAATACATCCACCTTGATTGGTCAGCTAATCACCGGGAAAGTGACATACAACACTGGTATGTCGCTATGGGTACCCAAGGAGGCCGTGCTGGACATAGGTACGCAATCAGTGGCTTTCCTCAATAACAATGGGGGTTTTAAACCTATTAGTGTTCGTATTGGCGGTTCGGCGGATGGCATGGTGGAGATATTATCCGGCCTGAGTGCCCAAGATACGATAGCGGTGAATGCGCAATTTCTGGTGGACAGCGAAAGTTTTATTCGGGTAGCAGATAATAATAGATGAAAAAGACACTAAATATAGCAATAGTCTGGCTCGTGGCTCTTTCCTTAGTCGCTTGCACAAACAAAGATGAGAATGCCAGTTCTGGAGCCGCAGGGGCAGAAACCACTTACACCTGTCCCATGCATCCGCAAATTGTGGAAAGCACCCCCGGTTCTTGCCCGATATGCGGAATGGACTTGGTGCCGGTTAAAGCGCAAACTGCCGCTGAAAAGAATGCCGGAAGCATCATGCTGAGCGAAACCCAAATGAAGCTGGGAAACATAACCACCCGGCCTGTTCAGATGGGGCAGGTAGGAGGCAACACTATCCTTACCGGCAGGCTAGCAGTGAACCAAACGCAGGCCGATTTAATCAGTAGCCGTGCCGCCGGTCGTGTGGAAAGGCTGTATGTCAAAGAAACAGGCCGACCTATCCAAAAAGGCCAACCGCTCTATGACTTGTACAGTGAATCCTTGCTGACGCTGGAGCAGGAATACTTATTGGCCTTGGACCAGGTGAAAGCGTTTCCGGAGGGGAAGCAATTTGCCTCTATCCTTGAGGCTGCCAAAAACAAGCTCCTGCTAATGGGCTTATCAAAAGCCCAGGTAAATCAGATAGCCCGCTCCAGGAAATTAGATGCCCGTATCACGTTCCTGGCCCCAACCTCCGGTATCGTCACGGAGATAGCTGCTGCCGAAGGTGCTTATGTGGCTGAAGGCAGCTTGCTTTACCGACTGAACCGCTTTTCTACCATTTGGGTGGAAGCTGAACTCTATGCGCAGGAAGCAGGGCAGTTACAGGTCGGCACCCCCGTAGTGGTCACGGTATCCGGCGCACAGGCTCCCATTCAAACCAAGATTACTTTCATAAACCCGGAATTTCGCCAAAACAGCCAAGTGGTGGTAGCACGGGCAAAACTGCCAAACCCGAATGGGCAACTGATACCTGGTACCCAGGCTACCATTACCCTTCCTGCTGCGGAAAACCAGGCACTAACCCTGCCACTGGATGCCGTCATACGGGACGCCCGCGGGGCGCACGTCTGGGTGAAAACGGGGGAGAATACCTTCAACTCTAAAATGGTTACCCTAGGGGCCGAAAGCGCCAATCAGGTAGCCATCACCAACGGGTTAAGTCCAAACGATACAGTAGTGGTAACTGGGGCCTACTTACTCTACAGCGAATATTTATTAAAAAATGGCACGGACCAGATGAGCGGTCATAATCATTAAAATTCAAATTAAGACTCAGGAGACCATGCTTTACAATATGCAAAAACCACTATTGATAGCCTTTTTACTGTTCGGTTTTTCGGCCTGTAACTTTCATACCGAAGATGACATGGACGGAATGGATGATATGGGCGGTGGGGAAGGAATGAATATTGATTATCCGGCGGCTTATGTAGTGAATGGGGAATCAAACAATATAGAGGTGCTTAATTTACTTGACCTCTCCCAGAAAGCGCAGATTTCTTTGAATGGGGCCACCTTCCCGCACCACATCAATTTAAGCCCCGATAAAACGAAGCTGGCCGTAGCCATTACCAGTACCGATTTAAGCGGTGGCCATGACTCAGGCGGTATGAGTGGGATGTATGGGTTCAAAGTAATCGTGTTGAATAGTTACACCGGGAAAATCGAAAAAGAGATACTGCTACCCAGAATGCCGCACAATGGGATTTTCAATACGAACGGCTCTGAGTTATGGATTGCCCAGGAGGATGAGCAGCAAAGCCAAGTGTTGGTTTTCAACACCGGTAACTGGAGCCTCAAAAGCACCATCAACGTTGGAAGAGGATTATCCGAAGTCACCTTTTCGTCTGACGGCACGAGAGCCTACGCCGCAAATACCCTAGATGCCACTGTCTCCATTATTAACCCGGACACTAAAATGGTGTTGGCCACCGTGGCGGTGGGCAAGGACCCGGTTGGGGCCTGGCCGGGCGCAAATGGCTTCATGTACGTGGACAATGAAACCGACCAAACCGTTACGGAGATAGCCGTAGCCTCAGGTGCGATTACAGAAACCATTCACCTAGGCTTCAAACCGGGCTACGTGGCATACCACCCCTCCAAACAAGAACTTTGGGTTAGCGATGCAACCAATGGCCAAATCACTTACTACACACAAAACAACAGCCTGTGGGCTCTACAAGGCAATATCGCCACAGGAGCCGATGCGCACGCCATTGCTTTTTCCCAGGATGGCGCAACAGCTTACGTCACCAACCAAGGAGCGGGAACAGTCTCCGTCATCAGAGTATCCGACCATTCCGTTACCGCCACGGTTCCGGTGGGGAAAAAACCGAACGGACTTGCAATCCGGCAATAATATCTATCTCACGAATACTAAACCCGATTTAAAATATGAGACCTTTCAACACCTTTCTTTTCCTGCTGTGCTTTTTATTTATATCCGTTGCTTTAAGTCCCCGAACCGTGATAGCCCACGGCGGGGAAAAGCACAAGGAAAAAGCTAAGACTCCCCAAGCTGACTCCTCCAGACAAGAACCAGAAGATTCTCGCGATACGGTTGTTCTTAAGGACGTTACCCCGGCAGAACATGCGGGACACGTAGCCAATCCAGGGGAAGTACACGCGTCTTTGGCTGACTTTCCGCACATCCATCCCCTGATTGTCCATTTTCCTATTATGCTGCTGATGATTGCGGCGGCCATGCAATTCGTCAATATCCTGTTCCGGAAAAAGGAACTGAATTGGGCGGTGACCATTATGGTACTGGTGGGCTTTGTGACGGCTTATGCCTCCTCGTACTGGTCGCATCCGCACACTTCAGGGCTCTCCGCCCACGCGGAACTCGTTTTGGAGCAGCACGACAAATACGCGGATTACACAGTTTACCTGGCCGGCATTGGGTTAGTGGCCCAACTTCTAAGCGTGCTGGTATTCAAAGGGAAACGCTGGAGCATCGCCGTAGCTGCCGTTATCCTGATTGGTGCCGGGTATGCGGTTAGCATGGCAGGCCATTACGGTGCCCAGCTTGTTCACATTGAGGGCGTAGGTCCGCAGGGAAAATTCCTGGAGCAACACCATTAAGGATATTTATACAAATCGCCTAACAAGTTATCATGATACAGAAAGTAACCATCTATTTTGTTCTTACCGTCTTCAGCTTTTCCTTGATGTTCTGTAACCAGAATTCCAACTCAGAACAAGCACAAGAAAGAGATAATCCGACAACTTCACCCGCCGCCCCTCAGTCGGAAGCAGAGGATGCTGTCACCATAGCGGAACAACCTGAACCCGACACCCTCAAAGGGAGCTTGAAAGCAGTGGCTACAGGGAAAATAGGTTCTGTAAACCTACGAATAGACTACCATTCACCTGCCGTCCGGAATCGGGTGGTGTGGGGCGGTCTGGTGGCTTACGACCAGGTTTGGGTGACCGGAGCCCATTCCGCTACTAGCTTACAAACGGATGGCACTATCGTCATAGGAGGTCAAAAAATACCTGCTGGTCAATATGCCTTGTTCACCATACCTGGTAAACAAGAGTGGACAGTGATATTAAATAAGAAGTGGGAGCAGCATCTGGCAGACGAGTATTCTGAGAAGGAAGATTTAGTCAGACTTTCGGTGCAGCCTGAAACCAGTCAGCATCAGGAACGCCTACGCTACGAGATTAGACCCGAAGGAGAGAAAAACGGGAGTATTCTTATGAGGTGGGAGAAATTGACCGTCTCAATTCCTATTTCCCTTTAGAACATTATTAATCTGCTTTTAGAAGTTAAAGTACCTAAAGCTCCTTCTGCTCTAATCCAGAGCTTCAAATATTTTTATCAATAGTGTAATTTATTATTATGGAACTCCAAACCGATGATACCAAAACCACCATATGCATCAAGAACATGGTGTGTCCTCGCTGCATCCGGATTATAAAAGAGCAGTTAACTCTTCTGAATCTTCCGGTAATTGAGGTTCATCTGGGCCATGTAGATTTGGAGCGTCCATTGGAGCCTGCCGAGAAGGAAAAGGTGAATGAATTCTTAAATGATTATGGATTTGAATTGCTGGAAGAAAGGAAAGCAAAGTTGGTAGAGCAGATAAAAACTTTGATTATTAACGCAGTTCACTATAAGGAAGAAAAAATCACTTCTAACTATTCAACTTACTTGGCCCAGACCATCGGAAAAGATTACAGCACCCTAAGCCATGCGTTTTCATCAATGGAGGGTATCACCATTGAAAAGTACATCATTCTTCAAAAGATAGAGTATATCAAGGCTCAACTAGACTATGAGGAATTGTCTCTGGGAGAAATAGCCTCAAAGTTGCACTACAGCAGCCTAAGCCATCTCTCCAAGCAATTTAAATCTGTCACCGGCTTTACCCCTTCCGAGTATAAAAAACTTCAGCTTAGAGGTCGCCAGACACTTGACCAATTGTACTAGAAATAGAAAAGAACCATGGTTATAACCTAAACATTTATGAATATTCTGTATCTGCTTTCCGGAACTTCTATTTTCATTATTACTACGGTAGACATAATCAAAACTACTCTATCCACAAAAGGGGGAGGTGTGATTACAAATAGAATTTCAAGAGCTGTTTGGAAATTATTTTTCTCAATGTCTGGCCAGAACGGAAAATCCACTGCTTTAGAATTCGCGGGCCCTGCCGTCTTAATAGTGGTACTTCTGGTCTGGATTATTGGCTTGTGGGCAGGTTTTTTTCTTTTGCTTTTATCAGATGGGAACTCCATCATAAACAGCACAACTAGAGAAAACGCTATGGCCTTAGAAAAGCTGTACTATGCCGGGTTTACCCTATCAACCTTGGGGGTGGGTGATTTTGTAGCCTCCTCCAGCAGTTGGCGGATACTCACTAGTTCGATGGCATTCACGGGGCTGGTTTTTATAACAACCTCCATTACATATTTTTTGCCGGTTTTATCGGCGGTAAACCTGCAAAGCAACCTAAGCTTGTATATCAGCAGCATGGGAAGAACACCCCAGGAAATGGTGATAAAGAGCTGGAACGGGGGAAACTTTTCTTCCTTCTTTGATTGTGTCCCGAACATGTGCCAGATGCTTATAAAGCACACCCTTAACCATCATTCCTATCCCATCATTCACTACTTCCACAACAAAGAACCAAAACAGGCCATCATTGTACAGGTAGTGATGTTAGAAGAAGTTTATTATCTCCTTAGACAGGTGGTTTCTACGGAAGTAACCTTAGATGAAGTAAAAATGACCATGTTGCGCACCGCCCTGGATACTTATTTTAGCTTAGTGAAGAAAAACTTTATACAAGAAGAAACCAGCCAAAAGTATCCTCCCTCTCCAGAACTCGCCCCCCTGCTGCAGTCAGGGATTCCAGTTAAACAAGAAGCTAGTATAAACCAAGGCAATGGCCAGCAGCAACAGGATAACCGGAATATTCTCACTGCCCTTTTGGGGAGCGATGGTTGGTCCTGGCAGGAAGTTTATCCGACAAAAGATATTGTTGGGTAACAATTCTTTAAACCCCATAGTGGGCAACGTTTAGCAACCTAATTAACCGCAGTTTTATACTTTAAAATAATAACGCGTTTTGAAGGCTGAAAAGGCAAAAAGCCCTTCAATTGGAAACTCTCCTGGTAGTCCTAAGTAAGAATTATATCATTAATGTAAAGTCTGAAATAGTATGGAAATCATAAAATTCAAAACCACCATGGGTAATCAAAGCGATGTAACGAAAGTTGCCCCCTATCTGGAAAAAATCAAGAGTATATCCAATTGGCAAGTAGATACAGAAACAGAAGAAAATGTGCTGAGTGTTTCCGGCAAAGATTTAAATCCTCAGGCCATAGAGAATGCCGTTCAGGAAGCAGGCTTTCAGGCAGAGATACTTAGGGTAGTGGGCCTAAGCGGGGATGAATTGTAAATCTAAATTGAAACACCCATAAATTTATAAAGGAGAACCTCACTTGAAGGTTCTCCTTTATAAAACAATGTATAGGCAATGAAGTAATTCTTGCTATTGCGGATGCTCCTGCAGCCACGCATCCAACTCCTGCTTTTCCTTTTGCTGCTCATCCATGATTTTCTGAGCCATGGCTTTTATTTCCGATGCCTTCGCCTGAGGCAGATAAGCTTTAACCATATCTATTCCACTTTGGTGGTGCATGCTCATAAGGCTCGCAAAATGATGGTCGGTGGTACCAGCCATATTATGGTTCATGTTGGCCATCATGCTTTTCATGGGCTGCATCATCTTCATGGTAGCAGCAGTATCACCCGTAGCAGATTGGTTGCTTTGAACAAAACTTCTAAGTTTTTCCTGCTCCTCTTTTTGCTTCGGCTGGCTCTTTTTAGCCAAATTGACGAGCATTGTGTCACTGCCATTACTTTCCTCTTCCTGGGCCATCTTAATCGCTCCTTCGTGGTGGGTGGCCATTAAATTGGCAAAATCCACATCCGGATTTCCGGTCATTTTGACCTCCTGCATTGCCGTCATATTCTCGTGCATCAGGTCCATCATGTCATTTGACTTCCCAGCTTCCATGTTGTGGCCGGAATGGTCTTCTGTTTTCTCCATATCGGAGGCCACTTCCGTTTCACCGGAGTTCTGACTACAGGCGGTAAAGAATAAGGAGGCCCCGCAAAGCATTGCCACCCACTTAGAATTAAACTTGTTATTTTTCATAGTTATTGTTAAAGATTAAAAAGTAAATCTTACGGAAAGAAGAAGACATACTGCCGGTAAAACAGAGGTGATTGATATGTATAATGTCACCTTTCGTAGTAGCAGTTTTAAATTTATGAAGAATTTATTCTAGCACAGATATTCACTTTCTCATCCATGGTTCAAGATAACCCTGTTGGAGGTTTGTCTCAGAAAACAGCATCAGAACAATGTTTGGGAATAAATTATTCTTCATCCATTCTTTTCAGGATAGCCTTCATTTCGGCAATTTCCTTCACTTGGGACTTGATAATTTCGTCAGCTAGTTTTTTCAATTCAGGGTCTTTGATATTGGCTTTCTGGCTAACCATGATGGCGGAAGAGTGATGAGGAATCATTGCCTTCATGTATTGCTCATCAGCGACTAAGACTTGGTTTCTTAAAAAGAACAAGGCCCCAACAAACACTACAGCGCTTGATGCATAAATTATCATGTTTAACTTTTTATCTTCATACATGTTCCGCATCATCAATAACATTACCACGGCCATAGGCGCTACCATCAATAAGGTAGTATAGACCCTTGTAGCACTTAGATAAACATGTTCTACTTGGTCTACATTTAAGAACATTACCGCGTACATGATTACAAACGAGACTGTTAGCATGTAAAGGAACTTCTTATAATGGTTGCTTTTCATTTGGAGTAGTTGTTTTAGCCTGAATTGTGTTTTGCCAATTCCCAATCGCCTCTTTGGTGTATAGCTTATTGTAGCACAATATATTAGAATACAGCTATACTCTTTGGATAAGCGTTTTATACGAAGCGCTCAAAGACTAGTTATTTAGGGCAGATAGAGCAAAAAGGATTTAAAATATCTGAATTTTGGTTTTCGAGCCAATAAATGCCCATAAATAGGGAGGCAGGAGATAGCCACTATATTAATATGCATTATTATATCAGTCTTTTCTTAAATTATACAAATAGTTTCTCTCATCATTTAACCCTAGAAAACACATAGGTATTTTATTGTGTCACATTACTTTATAAGTGAATCTTTTACTAATCAATATAATTGGCTTAAGTATCATAAGGCTCCTATGCCCCTGTTGATGATGGTGATAAAATATTAAAAGATAAAGCATCTTTTATCGGTGGTGCCTTGACAGTAAAGGTTCTCGGAAAGGACAGTAATACCCAAATTATATAAATCTAATCAAGGATAATTAAAAACATATATCCCCCTAAAGTGTAAAACTATAGAGTTCACATAATTAAACAACCTAACTAATTACTACTATGCACAATTCTCAATATCAATCCGTTATACAAGCCCTTAATGCTTGTGCTGCTGCCTGTGACCATTGTTACGATGCCTGTTTACAGGAGCAGGATGTTAAAATGATGGCCCGTTGTATTCGCCTGGACCGAGATTGTTCCGACATCTGTAAGCTTACTGCCAGCGCACTAGCCCGCAATTCAGAAGTAGCTAAAACACTGTTGCAAGCCTGTGCCGACATCTGCCGGGAATGTGGAATCGAATGCGCAAACCATAAACACATGCAGCATTGCTTAGAGTGTGCAGAGGCTTGTAAAGCCTGTGAAGAAGCTTGCCGGAGCGCACTTTAATAAAATCTTAGGTACGACAAAAGACGTCTCTCCTTCATTGGCAGAGGCGTTTTTTGTCGTTTATAATAAGTCCTTTATGATAAAATCACCCCCATTGGTTGCAGTACTGGTAATATTACTATTACTGTGTGGGAACGAAACAAATGCCCAAACCGATACCGTTACCTATCACATCTCCATTAGCCAGAGAAATGTAAATATTGCTGGTAAAGAGAGTATGGGCTTAACCATAAACGGGTCTATCCCAGGGCCTACGTTGCGGTTTCCTGAAGGAGGCTACGCTGTGATATACGTAAAAAATGAGATGAATGTGGAAACTTCAGTGCATTGGCATGGCTTGCTGCTGCCTAATTTCCAGGACGGTGTCCCTTACCTGACCACACCTCCCATTGAACCAGGCAAAACCCTCAAATACGAGTTTGCCTTAAGGCATGCGGGCACCTATTGGTACCACTCCCACACCGGCTTGCAGGAACAGTCTGGCGTATATGGTTCCATTGTTATCGAACCCAAAGAAAAAACGTTGGACTACGCCCGAGATTTTGTCGTGGTTCTGTCTGACTGGACATATGAGAAGCCAAAGAATGTCTTGAAGAACCTGAAACGCGGGCTAGAAATCTATGACATACAGAAAGGTACGTCAACCCCGCTGGGCATGGTCATAGCAAGGGGTGCCTTGGGGGCACAGCTTAATTTCTGGCGACAACGGATGGAAGGGGCCGATATAGCAGATATTTACTATCCTGCTTTCCTTACCAACGGTCAACCTGTGCAGGAATACCCGGAGTTTACACCGGGAGAGAAAGTAAGGCTACGCATTATAAATGCCGCCGCCTCCAGCCAATTCTGGTTGACCTTCGGCGGAGAAGAACCGCTGTTGGTAGCCGCCGATGGTTTGGATGTAATGCCTGTGCAACGGAACAAAACGTTTATTGCCGTAGCTGAAACCTATGATTTCATTGTCACCATTCCGCAAAACGGTAAAATGGAGGTAAGGGCTACCGTGCAGGATGGCTCCGGCCAAACAAGCGCCTTCTTCGGGCAAGGCAATACCCTTAACGCGCCAGATGTGCCCCGGCCAGATAAAGTAGCCATGATGCAGCAAATGGCCGGGATGAACATGAGAATGGGGGCTCCTGCCTCCAAGTTCAATCCGGGCAAGGAAGAAGCTGTTGAAATGATGAACAAGTGGGGGATGCAGATGGAAGGAGAAATGGCCATGGGGCAAATGGGCGGAATGAATCACGACCCGGCTAATATTGGCAAGATGCAGAAAGGGATAAAAGATGAGATGAGTAGTTCTAAAGATTCTCTTGCCGCCTCTAAAACAAGCCATGATAACATGCCCCACCAGGGAGGGAACCGGCAGGCAAACAAGATGGAAATGGAAAAAGCGGGGGAGAAAATAAAAATGGATTCGGTGTCCGCTGGTGGAATGGACCATTCCGGAATGGAACATGGGAAGAATACTGCCCCCATGAGAAAATCAGCCAAAAGCTCCGGAATGCCTATGGCAGGGATGGGTCAGGAAAGTAGCGAGCAAGGCATGCCCGGCATGGGCATGTTTGCTGAATACAACTATGATTACTTAAAATCGCCGGAGAAAACAGATTTCCCAACCGATAAAACGGTTAAGCAAATGGTGCTGAACCTAACCGGTAACATGGTGCGCTACATATGGAGCCTGAACGGAGTGCCATTAAATGAAGCGGACAAAATAAAAATCAACAAAGGCGAAGTAACGCGCATTACCCTTAACAACCTGACCATGATGCACCACCCCATGCACTTGCACGGGCATTTTTTCAGGGTTATCAACGGGAACGGGGAATATTCCCCTTTGAAGCATACCGTAAACGTGGCTCCCATGCAAAAGGTAGTCATTGAATTTGATGCCAATGAGTACGGCGACTGGTTCTTCCACTGCCATGTCCTGTACCACATGGACGCGGGCATGGCACGGGTCTTTAGTTACGGTACCCCCAGGGACGAAAGGCTGGAACGCTATCCTCTATCTATCCTCACAAACAAAAGCAATCATTTTTTTACCTGGGGTGTCGTTGACGCAGCCTCCCACATGACAGAACTCAACCTCGTGTCTTCCAACATAAGGAACCAGTTTGTTTTAAACGCAGAATACGGCTGGAATAAGAACCTGGAAGCAGAGTTTACCTACGGGCGGTTCCTATATGACTACCTAAGTGTTTTCGGAGGTGTCAACGTGGAAAACGAAGAGGAAAATAGCCTTGATGAAATACAACCCACGGCCATAGTAGGCTTCAGGTACCTTACTCCGTACCTTTTTAACCTGGACGTTCGGATTGACAACAAACTCCGTCCCCAGGTAAGCTTAGCCCGAGAGGTACTTGTATTTCCCCGGACTTTCCTGTTCGGAGAGTTTGAATACCAAGCTGACTTTGGTTGGGTAAATGATACGCAAGAAGGCAATATAGGCAGCGGCAAGGGTTACACGAAGGAAATAGTCTGGAGGGTAGGTTCTGAATATCTTATCTCTAAAACGTTCTCGCTTATGGCAAACTATGATAACAGGTTTGGTGCGGGAGGAGGATTGACCGTAAGGTTTTGAAGGGAAAGTCTTTAGTGACTATCAGCAGTTTTAGGGGAAACTATAATGGCTGTATAAAAAGATAACAATAGTCAATCGGTTTTTTCAGATGAACAAAATAATATAACGCTTTTTCAAAATTATGTCACACAATATCCTAAGTCAATGGTATTTTTATGATAGAAAGCTAAGTGCCTAAATGAGTACTTATGCATAGGTCTTGATTGATAACCAAACAATAATTGAAAGATTATGGAAACTCTGAAATTTAAAACCAATATCAAATGCGGTGGATGTGTAGCCACTGTTACTCCCTTTCTAAACAATGAAAAAAGTGTTGAGAAGTGGCAAGTAGACACTAATAACCCTGATAAAATTTTAACTGTCGAAGGAAGTCCCGTAAGCGAGCAGGAAGTAGTAGAGGCGGTTGAGAAAGCTGGCTTCAAAATAGAGCCTCTTCAATAGAAGAGCAAAAATAAAGGGGTAATCTACAAAGTTACCCCTTTATTTTTATTCCGAATCTTCCTGAATTTAACCCGTAAACTATGGACCACTCCCATCATAACCACCATCCAAACAACGAAAGGAATTCTAAAGGCACCGAGGCAGCGGACAAAATAGCCGAGAAAACCTTACATGCCCACAACCGAGCAATGCCTCATGAGGGACAGTATCCTTCTGGCCATGGAGAACACGGTCACGACCACCATGCCATGATGATTGATGATTTCCGGAAAAGATTTTGGGTTTCCCTTGTGCTGTCAGTACCGGTAATCATCATTAGCCCGATGGTACAGGATATTTTGGGTTACCGGCTGGAAATACCCTACAGCATGTATATCGCCTTTGTCCTGTCTTCTGTAATTTTCTTTTATGGAGGATGGCCATTCCTGACAGGCTTTAGGGATGAGGTAAAGAAGGGGGCTCCCGGCATGATGACTTTGATTGCAATTGCAATAACGGTGGCTTACCTCTACAGTACCGCCATCGTCTTCGGATTGGAGGGAATGGATTTCTTCTGGGAGCTGGCCACCCTTATTGTAATCATGCTATTGGGCCATTGGATAGAAATGAAATCTGTTCTGGGGGCTTCCCGCGCTTTAGAGTTATTAGTAAGCCTTATGCCATCTGAGGCGCATGTCATAAGAGGAGGAGAAACGATTAATATAAGGATTGATGCATTACAAAAGAATGATTTAATACTTGTAAAGCCTGGGGAGAAAGTCCCGGCCGATGGGTTTATAGAGGAAGGGGAAAGCTACATAGATGAAAGTATGCTCACCGGCGAAAGCAAGCCTGTACAGAAGAGTAAGGATGACAAAGTAATCGGGGGCTCAATAAATGGCAATGGCTCCCTGAAAGTAAAAGTGCAAGGCACAGGGGAGGAGAGTTACTTGAATAAAGTAATAAACTTGGTGCAGGAAGCACAGAAAACAAAATCCGATACGCAACACCTCGCCGACAAAGCAGCCCGCTGGCTGACCTACATTGCCCTTTTCTCCGGATTTACAACTTTTGCCGTTTGGCTATTGATTGGTGCTGAATTGGCTTTCGCCTTGGAGCGGATGGTAACCGTGATGGTAATTTCTTGCCCCCATGCACTGGGCTTAGCCGTACCTTTAGTAGTTGCTATCTCTACGGCAATTTCCGCTAAAAATGGCTTGCTTATACGAAACCGGACGGCTTTTGAGAATTCCCGCAAGATAACCACGATTATCTTCGATAAAACTGGAACCCTTACCCAAGGCTCCCACCAGGTGGCCCGGATTGTTTCATTCAATCCCGCCTTCCCGGAAAAAGAGTTGCTGCGGCTTGCAGCTGGGGTGGAGCAAAATTCAGAGCATTATATTTCTCAGGGTATCATAATACGGGTTAAGGCCGAAGGTATCTCCATTCCTACCGCCGAAGGATTTAATTACCTACCTGGAAAAGGTCTGGAAGGAACAGTAGAAGGAAAATCAGTAAAGGTAGTTGGCCCAAATTACATTAAAGAGTTTAGCATTCAGGTTCCTGAAAGCGATGCGGAAGAAGAGGTGGAAACGGTTGTTTATGTATTGATAGATGGAACGGTAGCTGGCTTTATTAGCTTGAAAGACCAAATACGCCCGGAATCAGCGGAAGCAATAGAAGTCCTGAAAAGAAACGGCATTAAAAATCTTTTACTCACCGGTGATAATGACCGGGTGGCAAAGAGTGTCAGTGACACGTTGAAAATGGATGGATTCCTAGCCAATGTGCTGCCCCATCAAAAACAGGAAAAGATAAAGGAATTACAGGATAAAGGCGAATTTGTGGCTATGACCGGCGATGGTGTAAATGATGCACCTGCATTGGCGCAGGCAGACGTAGGCATTGCAGTAGGTTCCGGAACAGATGTGGCCGCTGAAACCGCCGATATTATCTTAGTGAACAGCAACCCAAAGGATATTGCTTCTCTGATTCTCTTTGGCAAGGCTACCTACCGCAAGATGATTCAGAATATCATCTGGGCCACTGCCTATAATGTCATAGCCCTGCCTTTGGCCGCAGGTGTTTTATACAACCAAGGAATCATGGTATCACCAGCCATTGGAGCCGCATTGATGAGTATGAGCACAGTTATTGTTGCAATAAACGCCCAATTGTTACGGAATCAAATCAAAAGCCAATAAGATTTAAAAGCCTAGTGTCTGCCGGTCTGACAAGCACTAGGCTTTTACAATTGGAAAACGCATTATAAAATTATAGCTGCTGTGCTTTCAAACGCAGGCTGTTAGCAACTACTGATACCGAACTCAGCGCCATCGCCGCCCCGGCAATCATAGGGTCCAATAAGAATCCATAGAACGGATAGAGCACGCCAGCTGCAATCGGAATGCCAACGAGGTTATAGATAAAAGCCCAGAATAAATTCTGCCGGATGGCATTCACGGTTAACTTAGATAACTTCAGGGCCTTCGGTAACAATTGCAAATCAGAGGTAATGAGAGTCATCTTGGCTACGTCAATGGCTATATCCGAACCTTTCCCCATTGCGATGCTTACATCTGCCTGCGCCAGTGCCTGAGAGTCATTAATCCCGTCCCCTACCATCCCTACGACTTTGCCTTGGCTTTGAAGAAGCTTTACAAAATCAGCCTTTTCGCTTGGCATTACCTCGGCTTGGAAATGCTGAATCCCTACCTGCCGGGCAACTGAAGCCGCCGTTCGGGCATTATCACCAGTCAGCATATAAACCTCGATTCCCCTTTGCTGCAGTAATTCAATCGCCTTAGCTGATGTCTCTTTCACTTTGTCGGCAATGGCCAAGATAGCCACTGCCTTCCCATCCTCTGCAAAATAAATCACGGTTTTAGCTGCCTCTGCCCAATTTTCGGCCAAACTGGATAGGTCACTTGAAACCGATATTTCCTCTGCAGCCATGTACTTGGGGCTACCCACTAAGTAGGTGCGCCCCTCCCAGCTTGCCTTCACACCTTTTCCGGTTACGCTATCGAACCCATCAATCGCCACAGACGGGACAGCGCCATCCCGCAGGTGGCGGGCTACGGCTTCCGCTAAAGGGTGCTCAGACAACTGTTCCAGGGAGAAAAGTACGGATTGCAGTTCTTTGTAACGTGGGCGGGCTTCTTCCACCCAGAAAACATCCGTTACTACTGGCCTCCCTTCGGTAATGGTGCCGGTTTTATCTAGAATAAGAGCATTCAGGCGGTATGCCTGTTCCAAGCTCTCGGCATCTTTTATCAGGATACCATGTTCGGCTCCCTTCCCTACCCCTACCATGATAGCCGTGGGGGTGGCTAGACCCAATGCGCAGGGGCAGGCAATGACCAACACTGTTACGAAAGCCAGCAATCCTTGTGAAAGACCACTGTCACCGCCTAAAACCAGCCAAGTAACCAAAGTGACAAGAGCAAAAACAAACACAACGGGCACGAAAATTCCGGCTATTCTATCGACTAATTTCTGCACCGGGGCTTTGGAACCCTGAGCATCCTGCACTAATTTGATGATTTGCGCTAAAAGAGTCTCACTGCCCACCTTTTCAGCCGTAAAGCGGAAGCTGCCTTTTTGGTTAATTGTTCCGGCAAACACTTTGTCTCCCATTTTTTTGGAAACAGGCACCGGCTCCCCGCTTATCATGGACTCGTCAACATAAGAAGAGCCGGAGGATACTTCCCCGTCTACCGGTACTTTTTCGCCGGAACGCACGAGAAGAACATTTCCTTTCTGAATAATTGAAATGGGCACTTCGCGTTCCTGGTCTCCCTCAATAAGCCAAACTGTTTTAGGCTGCAACCCAATCAGTTTTTTAATCGCTGAGGAGGTACTGGATTTTGCCCGCTCTTCCAGCAATTTGCCCAGCATGATAAAAACAATGACAACCGCAGCCGCCTCAAAATAAACGTGGGGATGTAAATTCCGCGCATGCCAAAATCCGGGATTTACTGTATTGAAGACACTAAAAGCAAAGGCAGTGCCGGTACTTAGAGCTACCAGCGTATCCATGTTGGCCTTGCCATGGCGGGCTTGCTTGAAGGCATTGATAAAGAAATTTCGCCCAAACACAAACAATACCGGGGCGCTTAAAGCCATCATTATCCAATTGCCATAAGGCATATCCATAAAGAACATCCCGATAACCACCACAGGCAGCGTAAGCAGGCCTGCTAAAAGGGTATTTCTCTTGAGATCCCGGTAATGGTTCTGCTGGGTTTGCTCTTGAATCTCCTGGGCATTCTCGGCATCTATTATCAAATCATACCCGACCGATTGAAGTGCCTTTTGCATATCCGTTACCTGTACCTTTTCCGAATTATAGGTAACCTGTAAAGTCTGAGTCGCAAAGTTGACATTGGCCTGGATAACACCCGGCGTACTGGCAACCATAGATTCCACACTAACTGCACAGGCTGCACAGGTCATGCCGGTGACTGGGATGGAAACTTGGCTAATTGTTTCATCCGCAATTCTTTCAGGAATTATGGAGGTATCAGTATAATTCTTCATATCTCTAATCTCGTATTAATTGAATACGAAGTTAAAGCAGCGTTTTCTCTAACCTGTTACAGAATTTAAGGAAAGAATAACATGATTCAGCCAGTAACTTATTAATATGGTTAATATATTAGCTCGCTTGAAGCTGTGCCTCTAATCATAAGACTCAGTTAATTTCATAGCATGAAACAGCTGACATAATAAAGTGTACAGAATTTTCCTTAATATATATAGTTGCAAAAAGCCTGTTCTTTCGAACAGGCTCAACCGATAACAGGAGACTAGTCTACTACCGGTTAATATGCCCATCAGATTCTCACCTTTCCGATGTAACATAAAACTTAATAGCCATTCTTACTTTATCCTGGTAAAATCAAAAGTGGGTACGGGGCATGGCGGATAAAATGAGCAATGGTGCTTTCATGGAAAAGCTTCTCTATGAAAGTGCGCTTCCTCGAAACCAAACTCAATAAAATGTCCCCCTTATTTTCCTGTAGGTAACGGCTAAGCCCGGCAACCACATTGGCATCTGATACCCATTTCGTCTCCAGTTTATCCGTATCAAAGGAAAGTTGATTGTTTATGACCTGGTTTATATGGGCAGCCCTGTGCTCATTCATTTCCGCTGATACATGAACTACTTGAATTACCGGCTGCAAAGCCTCAACCATCTCACTCAGAATAGTAGATGGAAAAGCGAACTCCTTCCCATCTAAACCAACAACTAACTGCCTTGGAAATGCATGTACTTTGATAACTTCCGGTACTACGAGCAGCGAAAGATTTTCCAATTTCAACAGATGAAGGGAGGTGCTGTCCACCATTTCATCCGGGATATCCTCTGTATAGCATTTCCCTATTACTACTAAGGGATTGTTTAATGACTGTAGATAAGCCGCTAACTGACCTGCCATTGAACCGGTAAGCAAGACTGGCTCAATGGTAAGTTCATTACCAAATTTATCGCATCTCTTCTGCAAAGCAGCCTCTTGCTCCTCACTGGAGGAGATGGGAAACTTATCATCGAAATACTTGGAATAAGGGGCTGCCTCTACAAAATAATTTGCATCTAAAATGGAGTGCTGCCAGATATGCACCAATTTTATTGTAGTCGGTACTTTCTTAGCTAACGAAACGGCATAATGCAAAGCGTTATCTGCTGCCGTAGAGAAATCCGTCAAAACAACTAAATCAATCATAAACACAGAGGTTACAGTTCAATCATTTGCTTTGCGGAAGCGGTTCAGAGTAAGCGTCCGTTCCGTAATATTTTTTCCGGAACCAAAAAGCCAGGTTCACTAAGCCAATCAAAGCAGGAACTTCGATAAGGGGGCCAACCACCCCGGCAAAAGCCTGCCCAGAATTCAACCCGAAAACACCGATGGCTACGGCAATCGCCAGTTCAAAGTTGTTACCGGTAGCAGTAAAGGCCACAGATGCATTTTGCGCATAATTGGCACCCAGTGCTTTGCCCATGTAGAGGCTTACCACGAACATGATGGCGAAATAAATCACCAGAGGAATGGCAATTCTTATCACATCCATCGGTATGCGCACGATAAGATTACCCTTCAGGCTGAACATCACCACAATGGTAAACAGCAAGGCAATTAAGGTTATGGGGCTGATAGCCGGAATGAAAACAGTATTATACCAGATATCCCCTTTCATGCGGCGTAAGAAAAAGCTGGACAGAAAGCCCATCAGAAAAGGTACACCAAGGTATATTCCTACACTTTCGGCAATAGCACCCATGCTTATATCCACAATCTCACCTTCCAGGCCAAACCAGGTAGGAAGAACGGTAATAAAGACAAAAGCGAAAACACTGTAAAAAAGCACCTGGAAGATACTATTGAAAGCCACCAAACCGGCTGCATACTCCCGGTCGCCTTCAGCCAGTTCATTCCATACCAGTACCATTGCGATACAACGCGCCAAACCTATCAGAATGATTCCCACCATATATTCCGGATAGTCCCGCAGGAAAATAATCGCCAGGAGAAACATCAGAATAGGCCCAATTATCCAGTTTAAAACCAGAGAAAGTGTGATGACCTTCACATTTTTGAATACCCGCCCTAGCTGCCCGTATTTGACTTTGGCCAGAGGTGGGTACATCATTAAAATCAGACCAATGGCAATAGGCACATTAACCGTGCCTACCTGAAAGACATTTATCACGTCTTCAGTCCCTGGATATACATAGCCGATTAGAACCCCGATAGCCATCGCTAAAAAAATCCACAGGGTCAGAAATTGGTCCAACCGGGAAAGCTTTTTCCTCTTATCTACTGTACACTGACTCATTACTTATATATATAAATGAAATTCATTATGCCGTCCGGAGCATACCGGCGAACTCGTTAGGCAATGGGCTGGCTTCTACCGCCTGAGCCGATTTCTCCACATCATAGGCAACCCGGACAAACTCAACCTTGATGCTTTCCGGCTTGGACAAATTACTCTCCGGGGTCAACTCAAGGATGACATAGCAGCTGCGGGGGTCTCCGTCCTTTGGCTTGCCCACTGAACCGATATTGATAGCATGACGGTAGCGGGTCTGCCCTTCGTGCTCATAAGCCATCGCTCGGTGGTATGGTTTATGGGTATGGCCAAAAAACATGATGTCCGCCTGGGCATCGGCAAACATATGCAGGAAGCTTTTCTCCGGGCGGTCCTCAAATAGATATTCGTTTATCTTGCGCGGACTACCGTGTACTAACAAGGCTTCTATTTTATTCTCAACCTTTGAATCCTCCATGAAAGTCAACCGGATATGACGCGGCAGCATCCTTAGATATTGCCGGGTTTCATCTGTCACGATGCTATTCGTGAAATCTATAGACTGTTGCCCCAGTGATTTTTCTGTATCGGTTTTATAGGCGCAGCCACAGTTTGGGCTGGCTAGCCCTACTCCTTCATCATAATTTCCGGCAATAGTCGGGATTCTCCGTTTCCGAATTTCAGCGACTACTTCATTGGGCCAGGGAGCATAGCCCACTAGGTCTCCTAAACAATAAATGGAATCCAGGTTCCGCTTATCCATATCGGCAAATACGGCTTCCAAAGCGGTTAAATTCGCGTGTATATCACTAAAAAGGGCTATTCTCATTGTAGTTATCGGGTTTTACTTTGCAATTGCAGTTTTATTTAGAATGTGGTCAGCCACTAACTGCTGGCTGTAAACTTTGATTTGGTCCCGTACCTGGCCAAAAGCAGCTTTAACCTCTTCTTCCGTTCCGGTAGCCTTTGCCGGGTCAGTAAAATTCTGATGGAAGCGGGTAGCATTAGATGGGAAATAAGGACAATTTTCCTGGGCATGGTCGCACACGGTTATGATATAATCAAAGGGAACGAGTTGGTATTCATCAATGTGATTGGAAGTATGGCCTGAAATATCGATGCCACCTTCGGCCATCGTGGCAATAGCCTGCGGGTTTACGCCGTGGGTTTCAATGCCGGCGCTGTAAATATTGGCCTGACCTTGGGCAAAATGCCGCAGATACCCTTCGGCCAATTGGCTGCGACAGGAATTTCCGGTACAGAGAACAAGTATGTTTTTCATAATCAGATATTTGGTTTTGGATATACTGGCTACCCCAAATCGAATATGGGGGTAGCCAGTTTGTGAATCAGCAGCAACCTGAGCCGGGCGTGCAGGTATTGGAGGTATTTAACTGGTTAAGGTTAATTTTAAACTTTTCCGTCGGAACCCCGCATTTGTCTGGTGCCAAGCAATTTGTTCTCTTGGGTAGCAGAACGAATCCTTTGCCGTCATGAGAAAGGTCATACTTACCGATAGTGTCTCCCTGATACTCAACTTCTACTTCCAAGTCTTCCATACCCAGGGTTTTCTCCGATAAAGCAATAATGTTCAAAAGCTTTTGAGGCTTAAGCCGGTGGTCAAAGTCATTGGCATCCCAAAGCTGAAAATTTGCTACTTTCTCCTTCCGTACGGTACCGCCACAATCAATAAAATTCTTGGTAACAACCCCTACTTCAGTTACGTGGAAGTGTTCCGGAACTTTCATTCCATCTTCAAGTTGAAAATCAACGGATTCTGAATTTTTCAGGATATCTTTTATTTCTGATAGTTTCATGATATTTAGATTAAGAAGTTAAAACTTGGCAACTTACAACTGCGGCTATACTTTATACTTAGGAATTTAATGCGTACAAAAGCCATTCATTAACATATTATTGCTTTATTACGATAAATAGAAACAAAAAAACTTAGCAGCAACTATCCTGGCATTCTACATTGCTGGAGAACATATTAAAAAAAACATCCCTCACCTCTTCCCACTTATGCTTATCGATACAGTAGCATACACTGGTACCTTCCACGGTGCCTGTAATAATCCCTACTGCCTTTAGCTCTTTCAAGTGCTGCGAAACCGTGGCCTGCGCCAAAGGCAATTCCCCTACCAAATCCCCGCAGATACAAGTTTGCTTTTTCAGGAGGTATTGTAATATCGCCACCCTAGCCGGATGTGCCAGTGCCTTGGCATATACAGCTACCTGGTTCTGTCCCTCCGTGAAATTCTGTGTCTTGGTAACCCCCATCTTTCAACTACTTCATTAGTATATCGCAATAATACGATTAAAAACTAAATTATCCAAATATAGTTTTTGAAAAGCATGTGAGATTAACACTCACATGCTTTTCAAAAACCAAAATATAATAGAGCCTAGCTGGCGCAACAGCTCAACTTGGCAATGTCTTTACTGAAGCCAATGGCAGCCAGCTTAATACCCTCTGAAAGGGTCAGGTAAGGATATAAGGTGGTGGCCACTTCCTCCACGGTCATGCCGCAACGTATGGCCAGCGTTATCTGAGAAATCAATTCGCCTCCTTCCGGAGCCACTATCCGGGCACCGATAAACCGGTCTGTCTCAGTATTCCGTACCAGCTTGATGAAGCCACGGGTATCTAGAGCCGCAATACTCCGAGGAACATAACTTAACGGTAACCTGCTTATTTCATATGGGATACCCAATACTTCGGCTTCTTTTTCATCCAAACCTACTCCGGCTATTTGGGGGTCAGTAAACACCACCCACGGCAAGGCGCTGAAATCTGTATTTAATTGCGCCCCGTTAAAGGCATTTCTTACAGCTAGCTTACCTTCATAAGCAGCAGCATACACAAAAGCAGGATTCGCCGTAACATCGCCTATGGCATAAATATTAGGCACGGAAGTCTCCAGCAGCGAATTTACCTTTACATGACCCGTCTTCTCCAGCGCCATACTAATCTTATCCAGACCAAGATTGCTGGTGTTGGCCTTGGTTCCGGTAGCCACCAACAAATGGGTAGACTCTATGACCTGGCTTTGACCCTGGCTATTGATAAAGAGCCGAACCTTACCTTCCTGTTGATTCACCTTTTCAATACTTGTTCCGGAAATAATTCCAATACCTTCTTCCCGCAGGTGCCGGGCCAATTCATCCGACACTTCCGCTGGCTGCGAACTTAATATTCTTTCCGAGCGCTGAATAATCCGAACCTTGCTGCCAAACCGGTGATAGGCCTGGGCGATTTCCAAAGCAATATAGCCACCGCCCAAAACGGTTAGGGATTCGGGCAGTTCATCCAGCTCAAAGATGGACTTACTGGTAAGAAAACTTACCTGGTCCAAGCCTGATATAGCGGGAATAAAAGTGGTGGCACCGGTTGCAATAATAAATTTAAGGCCCTTGTATTTCTGCTCTCCATCTACCAGAATCGTTTTAGAATCCAGGAATTCAGCCCAACCCGTTACGGTTTTTACAAACTCCAGGGTGTCCAGAATATTCTCATACTTTTCTTCTCGCATAGCATCTACCAGCTCCCGCTTCTGCTGAATGATTTGGCCATAATCCCAAGTAGCTTTCCCCGGTTTTACCCCGGAAAAAGGGGAATAGCTGGCATGACGGATGCTTTCGGCAGCCCGAATTAGAAATTTAGAAGGCACGCAGCCTACATTTACACAGGTTCCGCCAATGGGCAAACCAGCATTGACTACCAAAGTAGAAAGGCTCTGTTCATTGGCATAGATGGCCGCAGCAAAAGCCGCCGAACCTCCCCCAATAATAATCAAATCAAAATCTGTTTGAGAATCGAATTTGTTAACTGGAGAGTTGATTTCTCCAGCTACTTTATAATGACCTACCCCATTTATGGTATTGATGATAGCTTCCTTTGTTATCACATCAGGGTCGTAGGAGAACTTGCCTTTACCATCCGGATAACTAATTACTTCATTTATAATACCAGGTTTTCCTTCGAATCTTTTAGCAATGGAAGCTGCGCAATGCTCGCATGTCATGCCCGTAATAGCCAATTCTACCTGTTCTTTTTTCATAGCGTTCTAGGCCTGTCTAAAATTTAATTTTATAAAATTGCTTTTTTGGCGCAGCAGCTTTCTGTTGCTTTTAGGCTGGTGGTTTTACCAGCACTCTTGGTTTCAGGCAGCACCTGGCCTTTATAACCCGTTTTCTCAATCACAGCCAGAATTTGGGCTTCTGAAATTTTTGCAGCATCATATTTAATAATTGCCACATCACCCGGATATTTCACCTCGTTAGATAAGATGCCAGCTTGCTTGCTTAAAGCTTTATGTAAACCACTGGCACAACCGGCACAAGTTAGACCGGTAACTTTTACCTGTATGGTTTTAATATCCGCTTTCTTTACTTCAGCAGCAGTATTAGACAGCTCCATCGGTTTAGCAAATAAAGAACCAGTATTACAGATTTGGGTAAAAGCAAAGAGAGAGGAAAGAATTAGCATCCTTTTCATAATTGATAAATTCTAGATTGTTATTTTTGATTTACTTCTTCAAATCTGGTGACTTTATAACCCGTCTCTGCGGTTACCTTCTGAGCCAGCTTTGGCAGGTCTACTTTACTTTTATCATAGGTAACTTGGGCCATGCCGGTGCTATAGGAAGAACTGGCTGCTATCACCCCAGGTGTTTGTCGCAACGCATTGTTTACGCTGTGTTCACAACCGCTGCACGTCATGCCTGCTACATAAATATTAGCATGGACAGTAGTAGTGGCCGGCGATGTAAGCGCAGTAGCCGGACTTACTTTCGGGAAGAAAGCGCCGGAATAATAAGGAAATGACAGTAATATTACAGCCAAAGCGGTTACTGTTCCTAAAAAAGCCTTTGACTGCAAAAAGGATGGTTTCTCATCTTTCTCACATGCACAATCCATCTGAGCCGTCGGCTGGGGCTTCAGTTTCTGGTACCAGGCAAAACCCAATACAAGCACCGATGCGCCTACCAGATAGGGGCGAAAAGGCTCCAACCAGGAAAAGGTAGCCGCAATGCCACTGATGCCGCCCAATAAAGCCAGCACTGGGGTAATGCAGCAAAGCGATGCAGCCAAAGCCGCCAAGACTCCAGCTCCAACAATAGAATTGGAGGTGCTTTTTTTGGGGCTATTCAATGTGTCATTTTTCATGATACAGGATTATGTATTTGATTTTTTTCGATTAAGCTAAAGTAAGGCTGAAACAACTTACTGAATTCGAGATTAAGGGCATAGAAAATGGTTTGCCCGGTCTTTTTGGATTTGATAATATTACCGTCCTTAAGTTTGCGCAGGTGCTGCGAAATAGCCGAAACATTCATATTCAGCACATCACTCAGGTCACAGACACACAGGTTTTGCTCCTCGTACAGCAGAAATAAAATCTTTAAACGCACCTCGTTTCCGGCTAGGCTTAGAGCATTGGCTAGGACCTGGATTGTTTCGTTTACATTTTCCATTCTCTTTTTACAGGTATTGATATGGTCCGCATCAGCAAAAACCCGGATGCAACTATTGGTGCCATCTTTCATAATAATCGGTCGAATGTTATTTTAATTTATACAAAGATATAAACAATGTAGTATTTAAGATAATGCTAAAACAAGTATTTTAGCATTATCTTAAATACGAGTAAAAATTAATCTTAGACCATGTAAACCAGGTCGGAGGCACTGGTAGGATAAGAGAATATCATTTTCCTAACTTGGCTGGCTGTAATATCATGCTGCATGGCCATTGCCAATATATTAATAACTTCTGGTGCATGAGAGCCTAACAAATGGGCTCCTATGATTAAGTCACTATCTTGGTCAGTAATTATCTTATAACCCGATGTACCTTCATTTATTTGTTTAGAACTGAACCAAGATGCGGTTTCTTCAAATTTTATTTTGACGTTTCTTCCTTGGTTCCTTGCTTCCTGCTCCGTTAAACCCACTGAGGCCATCGGCGGTATGGAAAATACATTAGTAGGAATGACGCGATAGTCTGGAGTTTTCTTGTTGCCTTTTAGCATATTGCTAGCCACTACATGGCCTTCCATTGCCGCTACGGGAGTTAAAGGCAAACCTCCTTCAGCAGCATCTCCGCAAGCATACACATTTGGGTTAGATACACTTTGTAGGTACTTGTTTACTTTAACCCCTCTTTTGGAATAAGTTACATTTGCGTTTTCAAGCCGGAGGTTTTCCAGTTCCGGAGTTCTTCCGGCAGCATGTACTACTATGTCAGCATTGATGGTGATTTCCTGGTTCTGCTGTTTTGCCCGTACCACATAATGTTCTCCTGTTCTTTCTATACTTTTAACCTCAGTTTCAAGTATTACCTCAATGCCAACGTCCCGGGTTGCTTTCAGCAGCAGTTTTACAAGGTCAGTTTCAAAATTCTTTAAAGGTAATTCGCCACGATGTACGATAGTCACCTTGGCGCCAGCCCGTACTGCTATGTGGGCAAACTCCATCGCGATATAGCCGCCGCCTACCAGCACAATATCTTGGGGCAACTGCTCTAAATCGAGGAATCCCGTACTATCAATTAAAAACTCCTCTCCTGGGATATTTAATTTATTTGGCATAGCTCCGGCTGCAATTACAAATTGCTCAGCTTCTAGTTGCCCATCTCCTACTTGAATTACATTTTCGGATATAAAAGTGGCCGTGCCATGATAAGTAGTGATACCAGCCTTTCTGAAACTCTTTTCTCTGCTTTCCGGCACTGGGTCTGTAAACGTTCTTTTAAAGCTCATTAATTCTGGCCAGGAAAGAACGGCCTTTCCCTTGATTCCTTTCTGCTGCATACCCATCGCGCGCTCTACTAATTCGGCGGCTTGCACCAGAACCTTTTTAGGGTCACAGCCCCGCAAGGCACAGGTACCCCCAAAAGGTTGGTGGTCTATAATAGCCACCTTTTTACCATTAGCCCTGAATTTATTTGCAGTAATGCTTCCAGCAGAACCAGTGCCGACAACAACCAAATCAAACTTTTCCATAATCTTAATGATGCTTTATATTTTTGAGGTTGCCTGGTGCGCTGTTCTTACAGCCACTTAAACATCTGCCTTCATTGCGGGGACAGGTAGCACAGCCCCGCTTAAGATACCAGATAAAGCCTACTATCCCCAAAACTGCTACAGCAATGCCAATTACCGGCCAGGAAGGCATAAGTAAGGATAAGCCCGATAAAAGTAAAAGCGGCAAACCGCAGCATATAAGATGCAACAGCGCAAATAAACCGACCATGCCCCAACTTGATTTATTCTCTGATTTCATACGAATGGCATAATACTGTTTACTGAACCTGTTTTCTGTAAAGAGGTCCAGCAAACAACTGGGTTAATACTTCATTGGGCTTGAATTTCCGGCTGCGGTTCGATAAACTGCATTTTTCCCGCCATAACTATGGCGGCCAGGTGCCAGCGGTTGGCCCGGTGGTAGTTGCGGATAAAAGCATCTCTGACCTCAGACCGATGGCTCAGGACAGCTCCCTGGTTCCACCGATTCATAAAACCCTCCACTGCAAAGATGTGTCCAATAAGAATCATCCTGTCATCTATGACATCGGTAGTAACCGAGCCTAGGCTATCAATACTTCTGGCATCCGTATGGGCATTGTAGGGAGCCGGTAATGCATACCCACCTGCCTCAAGTATATCCTTCATCTCTTTCACATTGGGTTCACACACATCATGTCGGTAGACGAGCATGGACTCCCTCAGCATGGGGTTTTTCAGCACTTGCATAAACAGATTACATTGCCCCATGCATACCTGCTCCCTTAGATAACCCTGGGTTACGGCGTAGTATTCACTGGCATCCAACGTAGCTCTTTTGGCATAAGTAGAGGCATAGGCCTTTTCTGCCATTTCACTATAAGGAGTATGGCCGTACTCCTGACCCGTTACAATTTGAATGTCTTCTCCTTGCTCACCGGTGTTGTAGGTACCTCCGCTCATCATAGAGCCGATGGCTTTTTCAAAAATGTTTTGTGAGGATTCCTCCCCTTGCAAATTCGTGTTCATGATGTACCTCCTTTAAAATTTTAAAGAGAAATTAATTTAAGTATTTTAGCAATTGCTAAATAATTAATTTTTACGCCAGCATGTTTTTTTAAAGTTTTAGATAATTCTAAATAAATAAAATACATGCTACAGACAAGGTCCGTCTTGAAAAATAACTCTAAATACAACTAAAATTATCTTCACTAAAACTCCTCCTCCCCTATTTTACAAATCAGCAACGTTCGTTGCTGATTTGTAAAATAGGGGTTACTTTGCAAAAAAGTAATGAACTGGGCGGCAGGGGAGAAAAGCCATAAGTTTTGCAATTGCAAAACAGCACCTGAAATTCCAGCTGCCACTCTTATATATATGGAATATCAGAAGTACATCGCCTACTACCGGGTATCGACGGCCAAGCAGGGCAGGAGCGGCCTGGGCCTGGAGGCTCAGCGCGCTGCCGTCATCTCTTTCACCAAAAATCCGGACGGCATCATCCGGGAGTTCACCGAGCATGAGTCCGGCAAGAATGACGACCGCCCCCTCTTGGAGCAGGCCATTCTGGCGGCCAAGAAGCAAAGCGCCACTTTGATTATCGCCAAGTTGGACCGGTTAAGCAGGGAGGTGGCCTTTCTTTTCCAGCTCAAGAAAAGGGTGGAGAAAAACAATATTAACTGGCTTTGCCTGGACATCCCTGAGATGAATACGCTCAACATCGGTATATGGGGAACCATGGCCCAGCACGAGCGGGAGCAGATAAGCAAGCGTACCAAGGTTGCGCTTCAGGCCCTGAAAGCTCGTGGCCAGCAATTGGGCAATCTGGATAATTTGACTGAAACCGGCCGTGAACTTGGCGTGGAGGCCATCAAAAAGAAAGCTGCCTCCAATGACAATAACAGGAGGGCAGCCGAGTTAATCCGTCTTTACCGGGATCAACGAATGACTTGGCTAGGCATCGCCGAGAAGCTAAACCAATCCGGCTTCAAAGCTAGCAGGGGCGGCACATTTCAGGCAATACAAGTTCAAAGAATTCATCAACGCTATTGCGAGAAGAGCATTTAAATACAGAAACGCATTTAAACACCCTCGTCTCAACTTCTCGGAATTAAACGGCTCCTGATTTTTAAGATCCCATTGCATAGTCTTGTTCTGAATCTGGAGAGATAAACAATTAATTTAAGGAACAAGAGGGTTATGCAGAACCTAATATCCAATCTAGGCTCACTGAATCTGCTTCACCTAGACGCTCATCTATTGTGGAGAATAACAGGAAAGGATTAACTTGCTTCTAGCATCGTGCTAAAATGAAACTTGCCCCATTATATCATATACCCATAGTTATTCACCTTTTTGATTTGTAAAATGTAGATAGGGGTAAACCTAAGCAATACATTAGAATTGTCATTCGCCTTATACATTCTCCACTGCCCAGACGATAAACTAGTTTTTGGAGATCATTATAGGTTTAAACGGGCCATATTTATGCTGATGTTCACTATAAGAGTCCTTGTAAGGACCAAACGGATGGTCAAAGGGTTTTTTTGATATGTCTGGCCAATCCTTTTGTATATTTTTCTTAGGCCTGGGCATGGTATTCACATACGCGGCTACATCCCAAGCATCCTCATCGGTCAGCTGCGGATTGCGGTGGGTGGCTCCTAAAGGCATGTTGGCCTTCACATAACGCGCAAAGTTGGAGATACGGTAAAGCCCTGCCCCATCATTGTAACTGTTCTTTCCCCAGAGGGGCGGATACTGATATTCAGGGTTGCCGGGTGTTTTCATACCCTGACCCACCTGCCCGTGGCACGTTTGGCATTTCTGCACGTACACGGCTTTGCCAAGCTCAGGACTAGCCGCACGATCCAGCACCTCCATTTCAAGAAGGCCAGACCCTTTTACATTGTCGCCTTTCTTTACGTCTTTTCCTACCCATTTAATGTATGCCACTAGGGCCTCCATTTCTTTCGAGTTGGGGGCAAGCGGTTGACCATTCAAGCTGCGTTCAAAGCAGTCGTTTACCCGCTTTTCAATATTCTCGCTTTTGCCTGAGCGGGCCCGCACTTTTGGATAGGAGGAAGCGACCAATGAATAGTTGTTGCCAAACGGCTTGGTGCCTGCCCCGAGGTGGCAGTTTTGACAATTCATGCCGTTTGAGATTTGTAGGACACTGCCGGTAGGGCCTAAGTATTTGGCGGTGTGGGCCACCAAATACTGTCCATATTTTATTTGTTCCCCTGCTGTTCCGCTTGGGATTGTCGAGAAGTCCGGGGCTTCCCATACTTCACTCTCTACCAAGGTTGAGGCAGTGAAGGTGGAAGAAGAGGACTGAGAAAGCGCAATGGATGGGCCAGACTGCGTTGCGTTAGATGGGTAGAACAGAGTAAATATAACTGTACCTAATAAGATAAAGACCGCAAAGACGGTAAAACCTACCGCTTTGGTTATGTTAAATAAAAAGTCAATTAAGTTTTTTTCCTCATTAAGTTTCATCGGCTTGTCAGGTTAGGTACATTCATAGGTAAAATTTACCGATTCAACCTAAGACGTTCTGTGACTTTAGTCACGCTAGCCCGGAAATGAAGAAATTTTTAAATGTGATGCGGGGAGAGTTTACCATAAGCATCGAATCATTCAAAAGAGGCAGGGCAAATGACCCCTGTTTTCATTATGTAGGCTTGTTAAATATTATTATGCTGGTAAAGTAAAAGGACAATTCTAAAAGCCGCTTCTTCAACTTTAAGTGTTAATTGGCTAGTAATTGATTGAGGAATCTAAAAACCTCTCGTAAAAAGTATATTAAAAAAATCGGGGAGCAATACTCCCCGATTTTTTAGCTTACCTAAACACATAGTCCACATTGGGCAACTGTGAAAGCACCGGTGACTCCAGGTCAAGGACCTTGGCTCTTCCGTCAATCTTAGGTGATACAGTGCCATTTTTCTTCAGGTATTCCTCCATTACATCATGCACGGTATAATCTAATACCTTAGGATTTTTGGCATTTGGCATGCGACATAATACATGGTCTGGCTCACCGGTTCTCCTGCAGGCCGCCATGGTGTATTCACGCTTCATGTCAAGCGGTTTTCCGCCCACTGTTATAGACTGAACACGCTCTCCTTTTGGTGCGTTGGCTTTGAAGGTCAGCTCCATGCCAGAGAATCTAATGACCCAACCACCGAAACGCTCCAGCGGCTTCTCCGCAAAAACGTTGTGCAATTCCTGTTCCATCCAGTTTTGTATCTGCTGGCCGGATACCTGTCCTGTTTTCACATTCTCGTTCACGGGTAGCATGTTCCAGATGTCACTGTAGGTGATGGGAGCTTTGCCAGATGCATCAGGCACAATGGGCGTTCCAAAACGGAAGCCGTTTGAAATGGCTATGTCAGCACCAGTCTTCCAGCGAACAGCATCAGTTATCATGTTATCCAAAGCATTTTCAACCACCAGGTAGCGGTACAAAGGTTGCGTAGTATAGCCTAAAACACGGTCCATCTGTTTTTTGTAGGGAGCTATTTGCTCGTCTACTATTTTCTGAACAATAGGATCTGCCGGGTATTTCTTTGGGTCTACATCAATTAATTCGTAGTTCTGGCCTATTATTTTTCCGTCTTTCACTTGCAGGTCCAGGCGACCAACAAATGAACCGAAGCCACCCGGCTCTACCACCTGGGCATACTTTCGCTTAAGTGGCTTCCTGATTCTTTCATGCGTATCGTTGCCCAGTACAAAGTCCACGCCTTCAATTTCGGGCTGGTCCGCTAGGTATATTTGCTTGGAAATCCCCAAGTGCGTTACCAGGAACAAGATGTCAACGCCTTTTTCTTCTTTCAACTCTTTGATAAGGGGCTGCATGTTGTCTTCCAGATTCTTAAAAAGGAGACCTTTGCTGAAGACGGGGTTCTGGCGGATAGGCACCTCGGGGTCATTGTAGGAAATAAAGCCCAGTTTTACTCCTTTCATTTCTTTGATGATGTAGGGAGGGTACACCATAGCAGAGGTAGACTCATCATAGATGTTTGCGCACACTACCGGCTTTCCATAGGACTCCATGATACTGCGCATTTTCTGACTGCCAAAGATGACTTCCCAATTACCCGGAATCAGGAAATCATAATCCATGGCCCTAATCACAGGGGCAATGGCGTCCCCTTCAGACATAGCCGCAACGGCACTACCCTGTATCAGGTCTCCGCCGTCCACAATCACAGTGCCTTCGGGGTTTTCTTTTTTCACCAGCTTAAAAAGTGTCTGAATATGGGCCATGCCGCCACGTTCTTTAAACACAAACTTTCCGTTCTCGACAAACATCTCCTGGTGGGGCATCAGCTGTCCGTGGATGTCTGCCGTCTGTAGGATGGTGATGGTTTCAACGCCATTTGTATTGTCAGTGGTTTTACCCTTTTCCAACGCCTGGCAAGAGCTCAATGCAACAAAGCCAATTACGGGTAGGGTAGAAAGTATAAATCTTTTGATGTGTAGCATCATATTATTATAGTTAAATAGAAAGGAAGGATAAGCTTAACAAAAGAAGGCTTACCTTAATTTTGGCTGTTAAATTTTACAAATACACCCTGTCTTCAAGCTCAAATACTTTAGGTATAAGTCATACATGAGCCGGGAGGGTGTAGATAGAGGAAGCAAACCACTCTTTGACGTAGCCCAGTAATTGTCCTCAAACTGGAAGGTAATTAGCTGAGCCGGGGTGGGTCAGGCTCTAAATATTTACTAAGAGAGAAATATGTTGCCTGCTTGTAGCCAGACTTTTGTAAGTCCAGCAAAAGGGGAACAAACACGAATTCATCAGCAGGCTCCGTGCTTATAATTTTTACAGAACATTGGATTTCAATAGTCCCCTTTTTCAGCCCGTTTTCTGTATCGGGTGCTTTTTTAAGCAGCTGTTTTAAAAATCCGGTTTCATCGCCCGATGCCGCTAGCCGATTTTGAGCTTCTTTCCTCAGACAAACCTTTTTTATTGACACACCTGCACGCTCTCCTGGCACGAAGCTGATTATCGTCAGTATCGAAAGATGAAGGATTATCATCAACAGGGCCCATATGTGCAGGTAGTGCTTCAAGTAATGTTTTTTAAGCTTTAGAACAGATTGTTACTGTCAGGTTTTACAAAACAAGCAAAATGGCTTTTACCTCACAGTGACTTTTGTCACTTAGGTTCAAAACGCAATGTGTGTACTTGCAGACAGTAGAATTCTTATAAACTTAGAATTGAACGATAGCTATGAACTATGTAATGAATATGATGGCCTTCCTGCTGCTCTTTGGGTTCAGCAGTTGCCAGCAGGAAACAGGTGGTACGAAAGTAAACTTGACTGCAACCGAAGTTAAGCGGTTGATAGAGTCTAACCAGGACATTGTAGTGCTGGATGTACGCACCCCCTATGAATTCCAGGAAGGAAATCTGAAAGGCGCGGTTAACATAGACTACACTTCCCCGGATTTTGAGCAGGAAATAGCCAAACTGGATACGGCCGCCACCTACCTGCTATACTGTAAATCCGGCAACAGAAGTAGTAAAGCAACAGCAGTCATGAAGAGTAACAATTTCAATAACCTTTATAATGCAACTGTAGGGTTTGATGCCCTCCGATCAGCAGGGGTACAAACCAATTAAACGGTGGAGACTGCAAGCAAAAGGTATAGTCAACTGGTGATTTTCTGGCTCCTGTTGCTATTAATCCTAGTAACTGACCTGATTAGTGCCCCACTCGCTTTATTATTAGGGATAGTATTGGGACTTGTTATAGGCAATCCATATCCGGCAAGGCTGAGTACGGTCACCAAGTACTCTTTGCAGGCTTCGGTGGTCGGGTTGGGTTTCGGTATTAACCTGTATCAGGTTGCTGAAACCGGTTTCACAGGGTTCTTTTATACCGCCATCTCGCTCATTGCAACCATGGTGGTCGGGTTACTTTTGGCGAAGCTGTTGGGAGTGGGGAAAAAGCTCAATCACCTTATTTCTGCTGGTACGGCTATTTGCGGCGGAAGTGCCATTGCAGCGGTTGCACCGGCTATAAACGCCTCAGAAAAGGAAATTTCAGTGGCGCTGGGGGTGGTGTTCATTTTGAATGCCCTAGCGCTCTTTGTTTTCCCGTTCATAGGCAATAAGCTACAGTTGTCACAGGAACAGTTCGGGGTTTGGGCCGCCATTGCCATCCATGATACCAGTTCCGTAGTAGGGGCCGCCACGGAGTTCGGTGAAAAAGCACTGGAAATTGCCACCACGCTTAAACTCACGCGGGCTTTATGGATACTGCCGGTAGTGCTTATCACGGGCTTTCTGTTTAAGTCTGAAGGCAAAGCAAGCTTCCCGAAGTTCATATTTTTCTTCCTGGTAGCATCCCTGTTCAGCACTTTCCTGAGCGGCCTGAGCGAAGTGTATAGCTGGCTAACTATGCTGGCCCGGAAAGGCTTGATAATAAGCTTGTTCTTAACGGGGGCAGGCATTAGTCTATCACTACTTAAAACCATTAGTATCAGGCCGTTTCTGCAAGGGATTGTTCTTTGGGTGGTTGTGGCTAGCAGCTCACTGCTGGCAGTTTACTATTTGGTTTAAAAGAGCAGCAAGATCACCTGTAAAGCGTATCATGAAGAGTATTAAGCACAAGAATAACAACTAGTTAAACATTATGGGATAGCCAATCCCACGTGACTATGGAAAAGCAAACGAACTTAACCATTCTTCAGCTCAACGACACCCATGCCTACCTGGAACCGCACCAGGAGATGTTTTGGGAGGGTGGCACCACAAAGTACCGTCGAGCGGGAGGCTTTGCCAAAATAGCAGGGTACCTAAAACAGCTTCGCCATGAAAAGGAGGATGCCGTACTGGCATTGGATTGTGGTGACACGTTTCACGGAACCTACCCCGCAGTTGCTTCTAAGGGCGAAGTGATGGTGCCTGTGCTTAATGCGCTTGGCCTGGCCGCTATGACGGCACATTGGGAATTTGCCTATGGCCCGGAGCAGTTCAAGAAACTGACCCAGATGCTCAACTACCCCATGTTGGCCATCAATGTGTATGAGAAAGCTACGGACAAGCTGGCCTTTGAACCCTACACCTTGAAAGAAATCAATGGCTTGAAAATAGGGATCATTGGCATTGCCTGTAACATCGTTGATAAGACCATGCCGCCCCATTTCAGCGAAGGCATCTATTTTACGCTGGGCAACAAAGAACTACCCGATTACATACACAAGCTAAAGCAGGAAGAAAAGGTTGATGTCATTGTTCTGATTTCTCACCTGGGCTTTCCGCAAAACATGAAGCTGCTTTCCGAAGTGCAAGGCGTAGATGTTTGCCTGAGCAGTCACACCCATTACCGTACTTCCCAAGCCGTAAAACAGGGGAAAACGATTGTGATAGAGTCCGGTTGCCATGGTTCCCTTCTGGGGCGCTTGGATCTGACCTTAGAGAACGGCAGAATCTCCAACTATTCACATGAAATGGTGGAAGTCTCAGACCATTTGCCAGATGATGTCCCCATGCAGGAGCTGGTGCAGCAGGCTGTTCAGCCTTATAAAACAGAGTTAAACCAGAAAGTGGGGGAGACAGCTACGGTGCTGGACCGGAACAACATCCTGGAATCTACCATGGACAATTTTCTGCTGCAAAGTATGTTGCACGCAACAGGCGCAGAGCTGGCTTTTTCGAATGGCTGGCGTTACGGGGCACCTATCGTTCCCGGGCCTGTCACCCTGAACGACCTTTATAACATCATCCCGATGAATCCCTCTATCCGAACGGTGGAACTGACGGGACAGGAACTGCAGGAAATGTTGGAAGGGAACCTGGAGAAAACGTTCTCGCCTGACCCGTATGCACAGCAAGGTGGATTTGTAAAACGGTGTTTAGGTTTAAGAGCCTTTATAAAGATAGAAGCACCTAAAAACAACCGCATCCAGAAGCTCTTTGTGAATGATGAAGAACTAGACTTGCAACGGACCTATAAAACCGCTTTCGTGACAGAGCAGGGCGTGCCCTCAACGTATGGCACCAACCGCACCGACACAGGTATAAAGGCCATTGAGGCCATGAAGCAATACCTGGAAAAGCATTCACCTGTGCGTGTTGATTTGCTGGGCACTTTCACGGCAGTATAATTCCCATTAACTAGACTTTACTTCTATGAAATTAAGTAGGAAACTAGGCGTCCCTTTGGGGATGGCAACACTCATTTTTGTCGGCGCCTGCACAAACCAAAATCCAACATCAACTACCGCAAGTGATATGTCAGGAAACCAACAGAAGTCCATCAGCATTTTGCATACCAATGACATGCACGGCACCTATATGCCTTTCTTGACCACAAGGGATAACGCTACCGCCCAAACCGGAGATGCTGGTCGTGACACGCTTATCACATTCGACAAAGCAGCAAAAATAGGGGGCTTTGCCTACCTGGCCAGCGCTGTGAAGAAAGTGCGGAAGGAGAAAGGCGCGGAAAATGTGTTGCTGGTGGATGGGGGCGATACCTTTAGCGACGATCAACTGGGCAATCTCACCAAAGGAGAGGCCATGATTCGCTTCATGAATGCGGTGAACTATGATTTGATGGCGCTGGGGAACCATGACTTCGACTATGGTTTTCCACGCACGCGCGAACTGGAGGAGATGGCAACTTTCCCTTTCCGGGCAGCTAACATCACGGATGACAACACGCAACAACCAATTTTCGGGGAACCTTACATCATTACAGAAAAGAACGGGGTGAAGGTGGCTATTCTGGCGCTTGGCTACCGCAACACACCCAAAACCGGTAATCCCGACAATGTGAAAGGCCTCAGTTTTAAGGTGGGCCAGGACGTAGCGAAAACCTATGTGCCGGAGCTCAGAAAGAAAGCTGACATAGTGGTGGTGCTTTCGCATGAAGGGACGGCGGTGGATTACAAAATGGCCCGTGAAGTGGAAGGGATTGACCTGATCATTGGTGCCCATAGCCATGACATACTGGAGCCAAGAAAAAAGATAGGGCAGACGTTTGTGGTGCAGGCCATGTCAGATGGAGCGGTACTGGGCGAAACAGAACTGATCATCAAAGACCAAAAGCTGACTGATGTAAAAACGCATCATCATTGGCTCTGGAACAACCAGTTGCAACCAGATGCAGAAATACAGGCGTTAATTGACCAACAACGCACACCACACCTAGCCCAGTTACAAGAGCTGGTGGTAGAAAGCGAGGCAGTCATAGGAAGACAGTACAAGTCTGAGAGTCCGTTTGATAAACTGGTAGGCAATCTCTTACTCAAAGAGTTTAAAGGAGACGTGGCCATTATGCCGGGCGTAGGGTATGGTATTTCCTTTAAACCAGGCCCTGTTACAAGTGAGGAAGTCTACAAGCTGTTGCCACATCCTTCTAAAATTGTGACCTTGACCATGACAGGCAAGCAGTTGAAACTAACCCTGGAGCAGTCGGCCAAAAACCTGAAGCCCGAGGATAAACTTGACGCGGTGGGTGGGCTCATCCAGACGGCTGGCATCCGTTACCAAATAGATCTAACCAAACCCATAAGAAAACGAGTAAGCAACGTTCAAATCAAAAGCCATCCAGTAAAGGATGCACAAAGTTACCGGATTGTCACTCACAATGGCCTATTGACCGGACTGCACAACTTCAATGAAATTGGCAAAGGGCAGAACATTGTAAAAACAGAGAAACCGCTCACCGATTTTATCATTCAGAAGCTAAAGGAGATGAAGACAGTAGCTATGCCAGATAATATGGGCGAAGTGATCATCAAACGCTAATCACGCACCACCTTTCAACAAAAAAGAGCCCCGTCATCCATAGATGACGGGGCTCTTTTTCTGTAATTTGTACTTGAAGTTTAAAACTTGATATAGCTCCAACCTTCTTCCTGCTTTGTAACGATTTCACCTATGCCCATGGCAACAGTTGGTGTGTTGGGCAACAGCTGGATTTTATCAATTTTAGCTCTTTTCATGGTATTCTCACATGCGACAAACACTACTCCTTTGGCCTGAAGGTCTTTAATCTCATTGGCTTGGGTTGACTTTCCGGCAACAAGCAGGTTGATGGCTTTGCCATGTACCACCACTTCCACCTGAGAATCTGGCCAACCGCGTTTGATGTTGTTTAACTGCCTGATTAAGCCAGCGTGCATGGCGGTATCTGCCACTGACAGGTCATACACAATCTTGTGTTGCTTGGTTTTTTCAGTCTTTTTAGCGGTCGATGTAGCCTGTGCCTGAACATTGGAAAGTGGAGCTAGAAATATGGCTAGCAAAACCATTAGGGCTAATCTCAATTTCATACTTTCTTTAATTTAAAGTTAAACAATGATTCTGGTGTTATTAGATCGATATGTAAGCCCAAGCTTATTTTAAGGCATGAACAAGCTTGGGCTTTACTATTACTTTGAAGCCAGCTTCTGCAAGAAGTCAATCACCTCGGGCGTGTCATATTCGGCCATGCCGTTCTGCTGGGCCACTATCTTGCCTTGCGGCGAGATGATGTACGTGGACGGGATGGCCGGGCTGTTGAACTCCTCGGGCATCTGGCTGGCCGGTAGGTACACCGGGAAGGTGAAACCCTTCTTGGCGATAAATTTCTTCACCTTGTCCATCCCGTTCTGGTCCACTGACAGCATCACGAAGGCAATCTTGTCTGAACCAACCTTCTCATACAGGCTCTGGATGTTGGGCATCTCGGCGATGCACGGCGGGCACCAGGTGGCCCAGACGTTCAAGAAGATGACCTTTCCTTTGAGAGACTCAAACGCTACCACCTTGCCCTCTAAGTCTGTCATCTGGAATCCGGCTCCTGCCATAGGCGAAGAGGTAGAAGTCAAAGTAGCCGGCGTGGAGGTTTTTGGGGCAGTGGGCATCTCCGCGTTTTTGAGGCCGGTGGCCAGCAGCAGGCGTTGAACCCCGCCAATGACTTCGGTGTGCAGGCCAGTGGCGTACAGCACGGCAAAAATGGCCAGGGTATAGACCCAGCCCGGGATGCTTTTGAAGGAAAATTTATTTCTGTCCATCTTTTTCTTTTTTAAGGTGTTTTCTGGGAAATAGGCCAAAACGGCTACAGCTCCACCGTGGTATAGCCCTGAGCCTGCAAGTCAAACATGTAGGTGAGGCCGTTCGGGATGATGGTGACACCTTCCACCAGCGTGGCGGGGTCGATGTTGAACTGTTTCAGGGACATGCCGCAGACTTTGTACTGCACGCCCGCCACTTTTCCCTTCTCTATCTCAGCGGCCATGTCACTGCCCTTCACGAAGGCCTCCACCGATTTGGCGCAGGCCATCACCACAAAAGAATCCCTTTTATAGTCACTGGTGGGCGTCATGGTCTGAGCAGTGTGCACGGCGGCTTTCACATGGTTGGGCTGACTGATGAGCACCGCGTAGTTTTTGGCACTAGCCTTGGAAGGCACCTGGGTGCTCGTTTCAGCGGTAGCACAAGAGGAGAGAAACGGAAGCAAGGCGATGGCAAAGATGGCCAGCATTTTGCCGGCTTTGGATATATTCATGTTAGGAAAAAGTTTAGATTGAATGAATTGGTCCAAGCTGTAATAGCGCGCGCCGTTCACAGAAAAGAAAAACAGCATGCCCAACAGCGCTATGTTTTTGAACAAAGGACCGTTGCCCGCCGGGCTGTCCACCTGCACAGTGAGGGTAATGGGAATGAGTATCAAGGCCAGCAACATTGCCGTCCACTTAGTCTGTAGCCCTGCTAACAAAAGCAAACCGCCTATCAGCAGACCTACCCCAGACAGAATGATAAGGGTCTCTGGCGAGGCAATCCAGGAGGTTAGGTGCATGAACGGGGCTTTCTGCAATTTGGCTACCGCTTCTTCGGTCTGAAACAGATGGTTTAAACCGGCCATGATGAAAATGAGGCTACCCAGCACGCGCAAGACCAGATAGGATATTTTTTGCAAAGGTGTATTTTCCATTGGGTTGATTATCTTAAAATGAGGTGAGTAAGGCAAGGACAATCCAAGCCTACATTTCTGTAAGTAAAAGCGCAGTACCATCTCTGTCGGTTGTTAAAGCATTAAAGGACAGGATACCACGAATAAACATCACGTTAAGAAATTCGGGGTGGGTTGGGTTCTCGTTCCAAAGGAGGAGGAAAATAAACTACGGCTAATAAGTTGCCCTTTATTTTCGCCCCCGGCGATAAATGATGGACGGGCATCTGCAGGAGTGCAGCAATCAACGCATAAATTGGCGTGCTACAGTCAGTCAAGGTGCCGGCGCTGTTATTTGAAGAAGAATGGGTCTGATGGCGCAGGCACTTCTTTTTACAAGTGCGCCTGGCGGTATGTTTTTTATGATTACCAGCTTCTCTCAGGACAGACGTTTCTGGGCTCACCCACCGGTTCACCGCTTGGTGCGGATTGGGCAGGGTGAACAGCAGGAGCAGAACGCTGATGCCTAAAAGCAGGTAACTCTTCATTGTATCTTTATTCGTGCAAACAGTATTGATCTATAAGCTCAGTATTCTTCTTTTTATTGAACGCTGAGGCAGGTTTGACTAGGCCAAAGCACTTTCTTTGTACAGCACATACGCAGTTCAGATAAAACGCCAGCCCCAACGGTTAGCAAAGCCGTACCCAGCAACACCGCGTCTAAGCCAAACAAGTCACTAAACACGCCCGCCGCCACAGCCCCCGCCACGTACCCGAAGTCGCGCCAGAACCGGAAGATACCCAAGCTCTGGGGTCTCTGCGAAGGATGCGTATTCTCCGCCACCACAGACAGGAAATTAGGGTACACCAGCGCCGTTCCGGCTCCAAGCAAAACTAAGGCTGTTACTAGTACCGGAATTGCTCCAGCGAAGAGCAGCAGACCGATGGCCATTCCTTGCAGGACCATGCCCAAGGTGAGCAACTGCTTTTTACAGTACACATCGCCTAACTTGCCTGTCACCAACTGGCCCAAACCCCAGACCACCGGATAAATACCCGCTAGCAAGCCAGTCTGCGCCAGAGAATAGCCTTTGGTGGCCAGAAGTACGGGTAAAAGCCCCCAAAGAATGCCGTCGTTGAGGTTATTGACAAAACCATTCAAGGTCACCGAGCCCAGATTGCCATGGCGCCAGGTAGTGTCTTCCCAGATGTTAGATAAGAGCGGAATGGTGGTCTGTTTGGCTTCAGTACTTGCATGGGATTGCGTGTCTTTTACCAAGAAAATGGTCAATAAAAGGCCAATGATGGAGAAACCAATGCCGGGAATAAAGGCGTAGGTCACATTACCAGATTCTGAGGCAATGTAGCCCGCCAGAAACGCCACCAGCCCTACGGCCAGATAGCCAGCAAACTCATTGATACCCATGGCGAGGCCTCGGTTCTTCTCACCTACCAGGTCAATCTTCATGACTACGGTAGAGGACCAGGAAAGGCCTTGGTTCAATCCCAAAAGAACGTTGGCGAAAATGACCCAGCTCCAACTCTCGGCGTAGAGCAACAACCACGGCACGGGCAAGGCAAAAAACCAACCCAGCGTTAACAATTGCTTGCGGTTGTACCGCTTGGCCAGCCGTCCCATCATGAGGTTGGCAAACGACTTGGCCAACCCGAAGGCCACAATAAACGACAGCAGGGCCGTATGCCCGCTCAGATTGAATACCGTTTCGGCAAACTCAGGGATTACGGATCTTTCCAAGCCCACCATCGCCCCCACAAAACCATTTACCAGCACCAACAGCCAGAACTGTAGCGCGTTTTCTTGTAAGCCAAGCTTTGTTTCTGGTAGGGCATTCATGGTTTTAAATGGGTCATACTGGATGTTAAAGTAACCCGTTTTTGGCCTGTTTTCATGAAAACAGGCCAAAAACTGAAAAGAGATTAGTGAGGAAGTCGGTCTTTGAGGACGCCGTACATATAAGTACCTACCAACCCGCCAAAAATGGCAATTAGGATAGGCCAATAAGCATAGCCAAGGTTCACGAATAAAGGTCCCGGACAAGCCCCTACCAGCGCCCAACCCAACCCGAAGATGATACCCCCGAACAGGTACCTTGGAACAGACTTCTCTTTAGGCGTAAAGGTGATGGGGTTGCCCTGGTAGTCACGCATCTTGTATTTTTTGATGAAGTACACGGCTATCACGCCCAGTACCACGGCCGTCCCGATAATGCCGTACATGTGGAATGATTGGAACCGGAACATTTCTTGGATACGGTACCAGGAGATAGCCTCAGACTTGCTCATCACAATCCCGAAGAGAATCCCCGTCAATATAAATTTCAGTCCTTTCATAGGGCTACGTCTTTATGTCTTTGATGAAAAATCTTTAGAAAATAAGTGGGTACAGCAGGAACGTCATGATAAGGCCCCCAATGAAGAAGCCAATCACGGCCACCAATGATGGCCACTGCAGGTCAGACAAGCCACTGATGGCGTGCCCTGAGGTACAGCCACCCGCGTACCGTGACCCAAACCCAATCAATAATCCGCCGCCCAGCAACAGTGCAATGGTCTTAAAGCTTAGGAGTGATTCCATCCCGAACAGCTCCTCGGGTTGCATTCCCTGCGGGGCAGAGAAGCCTAGTTGCTGTAGGTCCTGAATAGTGGCCTGCGAGATCTGCACCGCCTCGCCTGTGGAGAGGAAGGTAGAAGAAATCCAACCGCCCAGGACGGCGCCCACCAAGAAAAGAATGTTCCAAAGCTGGTTTTTCCAGTTGAAGTCAAAGAACGGCACGTGTTTCCCGGCTCCGCAGGCAGAGCAGATAATCCGGAGGTTCGCAGAGAAACCGAATGACTTCCCGAAGAAGAGCATGATGACCATGATCAGGGCAATCACCGCCCCAGACACGTACCAAGGCCAAGGCTGACTAAGTGTTTCTAACATAATTATAAATCTTTCTAGAAGGCTGTTTCGCTACTATGGTTAAACTTCTTTGAATTACCTTGGCCAAGCACCTACGCCACCCTGCAGGTTATAAGCCTTTAGGCCTTTCTCTGCCAACATCTGGCAAGCAGAACCGCTTCTATTACCGCTTCTGCAGAAAACAAAGTACTCCTTGTCCTTGTCGAGTTTTTCAATAGCCGCTTTAAACTCAGAGGACGTCACGTCCAGGTTTTTAGCGCCAGGAATGGTGCCAGAGGCAAACTCCCCAGAAGTGCGCACGTCCAACAGTTCAGCTTTGCCGGCTTTGTTATAGGCCGTTTTAAACGATTGCCCATCTAAATCTTGATAGTTCTTCGGGGCTGATTTAAATAAATTAAACATGGCTATTTGTCTTTTGAAAGGTGATTTGGGCCAGCAATGAAGCTAGCCCTTTTTGTTTTGTCTGTCTTTTCGTTTTTGGCCTGTTTTCTATAATAAAGGCCAAAAACGGATTTTTATGTCTCTTGCCATCAGCCACGTCTCAACTGATTCTCAATTACTCTGCAAAGGTCTAGCTTTTGGAGCAGTGGTTCAGTGACTTTTGTCACGCTGAGCAGTAAGCTAATAGCTCAAACATCTTTATAATTCTAACTTGCTCCTTGTTTAAGTAATGTAGAAGGACACACGAAGGCGGTTCTTGGAACTCTGGTCCCTGAAATGCCTTTGAAGCCTTCCTGCACGTTCACCAGGTTGTCATAACCCCGCGCTTTCAAGATCGAGGCCGCAATCATGGAGCGATAGCCGCCGGCACAGTGCAGGTACACTTCCTCGTCCTTCGGGATTTCAGCCAGGTAATCATTCAGGTAATCAAGAGGTGCGTTGCTGGCCGTCTCCACGTGCTCAGACTGGTACTCGCTTGGCTTGCGCACATCAATCACTTTTATCGTGCTGTCTTGCTGATAGCGCTGTTCAAACTCAGTAGGTGAGATAGACGTGATGGTGTCTGTCTCTTTGCCGGCTTCTTGCCACGCGTTAAAACCGCCTTTCAAATACCCGATTGTATAGTCATAGCCTACACGTGCCAAACGGGTCACTACTTCCTCATCCCGGCCTTCTTCTGTTACCAGCAAAATCTGCTGTTTAATGTCTGGGATCAAGGTGCCAACCCAGGGTGCGAAGTTGCCGTCAATGCCAATGTTGATGGCGTTGGGGATGAAGCCCTGGGCGAAGTCCTCTGGCTTTCTGGTGTCCAGCACCAGCGCACCGGTCTCATTAGCGACTAACTCAAACGCCTCTGGACTCAGGGCCTGCAAGCCTTTCTCCAAGACATCTGCTATGTTGTCATAGCCTTGCTTGTTCATCTGCACGTTGAGCGGGAAATAGCTTGGCGGAGGGGCAAGACCATCCGTCACTTCCTTCACAAATTCTTCCTTGGTCATATCTGCGCGCAGGGCGTAGTTGGTTTCTTTCTGGTGGCCCAGGGTATCAAATGTTTCCTTGCTCATGTTCTTGCCGCAGGCAGAACCCGCACCGTGCGCCGGGTATACCAGCACGTCATCAGAAAGAGGCATTATCTTGTTTCTAAGCGAGTCAAACAGATGGCCGGCCAGCTGGTCTTGGGTAAGGTCAGACTTGGCGGCCAGGTCTGGGCGACCGACATCTCCAATGAAAAGCGTGTCCCCGGAGAAAAGAGCGTAGTCTTTGCCGTTTTCGTCTTTCAAGAGAAAGGTGGTAGACTCCATGGTATGGCCCGGGGTGTGCAGAACTTTAATGGTCACGTCGCCTACTTTCAGCTCTTCGCCGTCTTTGGCGATGTAGGCGTCATAGGTGGTCACCGCGTTGGGTCCGAAGACGATTTGTGCGCCGGTGGCCTTGGCCAGGTCCACGTGTCCGCTCACAAAGTCAGCGTGAAAGTGCGTCTCCAGCACGTATTTTATTTTAGCATCCCGGCTTTCGGCCTTGGCCAGGTAGGGCTGGATTTCTCTAAGCGGGTCAATTATAACAGCCTCGCCGTTGCTTTCTACATAGTAGGCACCTTGCGCCAGACATCCGGTATATATTTGTTCTACTAACATGGTGTTTTGTTTTTGTGTTTTGGGTTTTACTCTACAAAAATACAGGATAAGGAAGGCCCGGTCAGTGACTTAGGTTACATAAGGCCAGGCCTGGAAGAATTATTAAAAGAAGAGCTCTTTTACTATGATGTACACGCCCATCACCAGCACAAACCAACCGAAGGCGGTCTTGAGCTTGTCGGCGTGAATCTTAGCAGAGAAGTAAGAACCTATGAAGATGCCCACGATGGAAAGCGAGGAGAAAATGCCCAGAAACGCCCAGTCAATCTCATAGTTGGCCACATCGCCCATAAACCCGAAGAGGGACTTGGCAGCGATAATGAGCAGAGACGTACCCACCGCCATCTTCATGTCCAGCTTGGAGAAGAGCACCAGCGCCGGGATGATCAGGAAACCGCCGCCCGCGCCTACCAAACCGGTCAGAGTGCCCACAATGGCACCCTCGGCCAGGATGCCGGCATAGTTGAATTTTGGTTGGGCAAGGGTTTCAGATGTGCCATTTTCTTCCAGAATGTCATGGTCCACGTTTTCATCCACGGTCACGTCTCCGTTCACCTTGCGGTTCTGCCTGATCATGCTGATAGAAGCAAAAACCATCAAGCCAGCAAACAGAAGCATTAACAGAATGCCTTTGGTAACTTCAAACCCGCCCACGGTGAAGATGCTGTCTGGGATGGCGGGCACGATGTAGCGCCGGGTGGCATACACGGCCACAATGGAAGGCAGGCCGAATACCAAGGCTGTCTTTAAACTTACCAAGCCTTGTTTGTAAAAGCGGTAACTGCCCACCAGACTGGTGAGGCCCACGATGAAGAGCGAGTAGGCCGTGGAGATGACCGGGTTCAGGCCCAGCAAGTACACCAGGGCCGGTACGGTTAAGATGGAGCCTCCACCGCCAATTAATCCAAGTGAGAGGCCAATGAGCAAGGCTGCTATGTATCCTAGAATTTCCATTTCTTGTAGTGTTTTTTGAATGAACAATACAAAGGTAGTGGAGCGTCTAGGCGGGTACAGTGACTATAGTCACACACCTAAAAAAGGTCTAAATTTATAATTTCTAAATAATTACGGTGCAAGATTACTGCGCCAGTCTGCTCCAGTTTCTTGAGGAGCCTGGAGATGACCTCCCGCGAGCTGTTGAGCTCTTCGGCTATCTGCTGGTGCGACAGGCGAACCTCTTTGCCTAATACTTTCTGGTGGCGCTTCAGGTAAAACACCAGGCGTTCGTCAAGGCTTTTGAAGACAATGCTGTCCAGCGTCTGGAGGAGTTCGTCAAAGCGGGCGCGGTAAGAAGCAATGATAAAGTTATGCCAGCTGGGGAATTTCACCAGCCACTGCTCTGATACGTGCGCCGGGATCATGAGCACCTCGGCGGAGGTGATAGCTTTGGCCAGCACCTGGCTCTGCTCATTACGCGCGGCGCACATCATGGAAAGGGCGCAGGCATTACCGCCCTCCAGGTAATACATCAGAAACTCATCGCCTTCCTCGTCCTCCCGGTATACTTTCACCAGTCCGTTTATTACCAAGACATTGGATTTCAGGTACTGCCCAGTGCGCAGGGCCTCGTCTTCCGGCTCCAGGTGTTTGATGACGCCCGCTTTGGCAATCTCCAGTAACAAGGCTGGCTCTAGCTGCGGGAACTTCTCTTGGATGTGGTTTATTTTATCTTGGTCCATAGTTGTAGGGTAAGGCAAGGCAAAGTGTCACAGTTTGGTGCCCGTGAACTGAATTACGCAAGAAGGGCCGCGATGGTACTTGCCTTCCTGTGCGATAATCTCCGTTTTCTTTAACTCATCTATTTGTATACCGGCAAATTCCTGATGGATGTCCTCCACCGAAAAGAGCAATTTTGTCTGTTTAGGCCCTCCGGAACTATACTTCTGCTGGTAATGAATCTGGTCCCTGGCGTATGCCTCGAAAATTACATTCCCACCGAGTTTAAGTGCTTCTAGTAACCTGGAATGCACCATTGCCCTGGTTTCCTTTTCAAAATGAGCGTAGATCAAGGCCAGGCAGTCAAACTGCTCTGGGGCCAATGCAATGTTATGGGCGCTCTCTACTTGATACGAAAAACTTACCCCGTGCTCACGGGCCAACTCCAGGGCTTTGCGCTGCCCCACCAGGCTGTAGTCAAAAGCAGTCACCTCCCAGCCTCTGGTGCTGGCGTATACGGCGTTGCGGCCCTCTCCCACGGCGGGGAGCAACAAGTTGCCCTCAGGCGCGATGGCATCCAGTTTCTCTTTGAAGTAATGATTTGGATTGGTTCCGTAAGCGTAGCCGGCTTGGGCGTACCGTTCGTTCCAAAAGTCTTCCATGGTACAGGTAACAAAAGGGGTATTCAGTAATTTTTGCAAAGAGCCGAAGGTGCCATTAACTACATTCTTAGGCTGTTGCTCTGTTGGTTTCTCTGCGATTAGCTGAGGCTGAGTATTCAAAAGTAACTCTTCTTAAGATTGAAGGCCAGTTATCCGTTTCTGGCCTGTTTTTACCAAATCAAGCTGAAAACAGAAGGCCGCTGCGTTATGCTGAGAACAACAGCGTGGCGCAGCGGCAAATGTAGCGTCTTCCACCTGTGGAATAAGTGACTTTTGTCACACGGCAGGTTAGGCGATGTAGAAGGCTGTATCTTTAGAAGTTTAGCTGGGAAACAAAGTTGATTTGTTGGAAGTTGGTGTTGTAATACATTCTCTCTAAGGGCAGACTGGTATTGGGGGAGAGTTTGCCTATGTATAACAATCGCAATACTACCCCCTTTAAGGCAGGCAGCAAAGGGGTATAGGTAACATCTAGTAGAGTGCCCCAATAAGAGACGGCGCCATACTTGTTGAGCGCGGCATTCCCATACCCGGGTAGCCAGGCCTTGGCCAAGGCCAACTCGGAGCTCAGGCCGGGAGCCCAGTTACGCGTGGATTTCACAACCAGGATATCTGACTGGCCCGTGCCCTCTAGGCGCCCTCTGGACAAAGTGGCAAAAAACTGCTCCCGGCCCCATTCCCTGGGGAAAGTGAACCGTCCGTTGCCTCCCGTATGCAGGTAATTGGCAGACAGCGCCCATTGAGGAGTAGAGTAGCCCACCATGCCGCCCGCCACCCATTCCTGCTGGTCTGGGAAGTAGGTGCTGTCATGGGCAGGATGGCCGCCGTTGCCCAACTGGAACTGGTACAACCCCTCCAAGCCGACTTTCATGCGGTCAGAAATAGGCATTACTACACGGCCATAGCTGGTATTGGCAATGTTCTCAATCCAATAATTCCAGGCTTGCCATTGGCTATTCTGAATTCCCTGGCCCTGCAGCCCGGCCACGGCAACACCCCTGGATTCAATGTGGTGGCGGTACCCGGAGGGGCTTCCGTCTATGTTCACGCCGTTGCTGTACAACCCGATGGTGTGGCGGGTATTGCCCCACTCAATGACCCCGCGCGGCGAGAAATGGTCCAGCCAGGCAGCTGTGAGTTTGGTGTGCTGGCCTACCGGCACCTGCGCCATGACCCCTTGCACCGAGTACGGCTTCATACGGGTGTCCTGGGGATTGATGAGCGGAGAGGTAAAGTCAAAGCGTCCTATTCGGACGTGCAGTTTCTCTGTGCGGTACTCCAGATAGGCGGATTCCAGGCGGTCCAGATTGTCTTTGTTGTGCGGGTTCTCTATGTCAAAAAGCTCCCCCTCATTGCTGGGATACTTTCCCGCTATAGGGTCTTTCTGATCCAAATGGCTAGAGAAGAGATTGTAGGTAAAGATGCCGGAGATGCCTAGCCTAAACCCATGGAACGATGCCGTGCGCACCCCGATCTCCGCGCCCAGGGCATTGGCGTAATGGTCTGAGAGGGAGCGGTGGTTGAGCGTGGCCATGAAGTAATTCCGGACGTGGCCGTGCAACTCTCCCTTGGTGAAAAGCTCCTGCACGTTTTTTACGCTAGAGGTATCCGGCAAATTAGCCTCTTGGCCGTGCTCCTGGGCAATTACCCGCGCTGGCAGCAGGATGATATGTAAAAAAAGCAAGGGGAGAAGAAATCGGGTGAAAGGGTTCATATACTAGGGGTAAGTAACAATCGATAATAACCAAAGTAGCAGCGCAAGGCGGTACGGTCTGTTTTTCACAAAGGACGGCTACCGGGGCAGCGCAGACAGTGACTTAGGTTACACAAGCCATAAACATTTAGAATGGGCAGGACCCGCCGCTTAAACCGCCTGTGCGCGCATGCGTAGATAACAGGATAATCAAGCACTAGACACCATGGAATATCATATCTCCAAGACGATTACCGGCAGCTTTAACGAGGCACTGGACAAAACGAAAGCCGCCCTAGCCAAAGAAGGGTTTGGGGTCATCTCAGAGATTGACCTGAAAGGGAAATTCAAGGAAAAACTTGGGGTGGACTTCAGGGAATATCGCATTTTGGGAGCCTGCAACCCAACGCTGGCGCACCAAGCCATCCAACAGGAAGACAAGATTGGCGTGCTGTTGCCCTGCAACGTGCTGGTGCAGGAGCATGAAGGCGGACAGGTGGAAGTCACAGCCATCAACCCTATGGAAACCATGTCTGCCATTGGGAACGCCAACCTGGAAACCATCGCCAACGAGGTAAGCCAGAAGTTACGGGCAGTAATAGACCAGTTGTAACGTTCGCGGTTCTTCTGATTGAAGTTCCAAATCCTTTTCCATTAAAAAGCCGGTACCCTACAAAGAGCACCGGCTTATTTAACGGAACGTAATGCAGCGGTTACAGCGGATTGAACTGGCTGATGGCCTCACTCAAATCCAGAACCTCGGCCTTTGGAAGTCTTGCTTCCACAATGCTACTTCCGGCCGCTGACCGGTAGCCGCCGGCGCAGTGAATGACTACGGGTTTGCCGGTGGGGATTTCCTGGGCACGGTCCCGGAGCTCCGGCAACGGAATATTGAGGGCATGGGGAAAGTACTGCTTTTCCTTTACCTCAGAGGCGTTCCTGATGTCCACAACAGTGTACTTGTCCGGGTTTTCTTTGAAGGCAGTGACATCTATCTTGGGTGAGGTAACCGAAGCACTCCCCTCCAATGCAAACGCTCCTCTTATCTTGCTTTCATAGCCAATCCTGGAGGCCTTGTCAATCAGCTCCTCCAAGGTCTTGTCATCCTGGGCTATCAGGTAAAAGGTTTCCTTGGGATCCACGATACTTCCCAGCCAGGTCTCGAACTTGCCGCCGTTCTGGATGTTAAAGGCTCCCGCCAGATGTCCTTCCTTGAAGTCCCCTTGCGGACGCGCATCTATTCAAGGCACCTTCCTCTGGGCTGAAATTCTTCTCCAGACGCTTCACGGCCTGTACGCTCTGCTGGTAGTTGGGTGCGCCCTGCTTGTTTAAGCCCACATCATACCCAAAGTATTTGGGAATGAACGGCTGGTCAGCGGTGAGGTAGGTCACAAACTGGTCTTCGGTCATTTCCTTCAGGGCCGGGTTACTGAACTTCTCATCGCCGATGGTACTGCTGTTGGCTTCGCTGAGGGCTTTACCGCATAGCGTGCCGGCGCCGTGCGCGGGGTACACCACCACGTCATCGGCTAGCTTCATCAGTTTCTCGCGGGTGCTGTGGTACATCTGCCGGGCCAGTTCCTCGCGCTTGGCGGTGAGGTTGCCGGCGTTCTCCCGAAGGTCTGGGCGACCCACGTCGCCAATGAACAGGGTATCACCGGTGAAGACGGCTTTGTCCTTGCCCTCATGCTCCAGCACCACACTGATGCTGTCAGGGGAGTGACCAGGCGTGTGCAGCGACTTCAGTTTTACCTTGCCGATTTCCAGCACCGCGCCCTCGTCAAAGGCTTGGTGCGGATAGTCTGCGCCTACCAGGCTGTGCGCGTAGATCGTGGCGCCGGTCTTCTCATGAATCTCCAGGTGCGAGCTCACAAAGTCGGCGTGGGGATGGGTTTCTATCACGCCCACGATCTGAGCGTCATGCTCCTGGGCGTAGTCATAGTATTGCTGCGGGTTTCGGGCGGGGTCTACCAGGACAATCTCTTTCTGGCATTCGCTTAAGATGGCGTATGAGTAATGCGCCAATCCTTTGTCTTCAAACTGCTGTATTTTCATGGTGCTTCGTCTTTTAGGTTAGAAGATGACACAAAGGTAGAGCATAGATATAAGGCGTTCAGTGACTTTGGTTACACAAGCAAATTCCCTGTGGCAAGGTTTTTAGATTAATAGATAAGGGTAACAATAGTATCTAGCCAAACGCCAGTTTTAAATTTCATTAACCTTCCGTTTTACTAGATGTGGGACTTCTGGGGGATTTGGGTGGAAGGACCTTCATACTTAACAAATATGTTGATCCAAAGGAGCCGCGCCAATCTGAAGAAAACAGGTAGCATGCCCAATGATGTAACCAAGATCAAACCTATTAGCATCCCCATGGTCACTTCCTCCACAAATAGGGAAAGAAGAAACAGCGTGACAAGAAACAGTCCTACATTCAGTGCGAAGCTTACATACATAGCTCCGTAATAGAATCCCGGCTCCGGCTCAAACGATTGGCCGCAGCAGGTGCAGTATTCTCGCATGTCTGCAAATTTGGTTGAATACAAGGTGGCCTTAGGAAATATGTCGCCCTCCCGGCATCTGGGACATTTGGTCTTGGCCAAGGAATACAGTAATGATCTATTCTGGTTCATGGCTTTGTGGTTTACTGTAAAAGGTCCTACAAAGCTATTGGAAGGGTAAAGGATTTTCAGTGACTTTGGTTACACAGGCAGGAACAGGCAAGAACCCTCATTTATGAAGAAAGAGAATGTACATCCCAAGGAGACATAAATGGTGATCGGGCGTTTTTAGCCTTATTCATAGAAAAAATGCCAAAAACATATTCTTGGGTTTGCCCAGAAGGGAAGGCGCTTTCAATACGCATTACTTTACTGACACCCCTGGGGTTTGTTATTGATAGTATGCATTCAGAGAAAAGGTTTCCTAATACCTTATCGTTTCCAATACTTTGGTAGGTGTCGTGTCATTTGATAAGCCCTTGAAATCCCCGCGCAACGCCTTTAATGAATAGCGCTCTTCATCAATCTCTTTCCTTGACCGGCAACCAAGCGCCCGAAGTACGGGAAGTGGGGGGCACCACCCCTGTATTCCATGCTGGAGAAGGAACGTGGCCACCACCCCGGGCAGTATAAACCAGCGCTTATGGACCGTAGCCCCAAGAATCAGCCCTGTTAAGCTAAGAACGGAGGCGTTCACTTCCAGTACCCGTTCTATGCCCCACTCCTGGTCTAGCTCTTTGATTCTGTACTTAACCAGCCCTTTATTTCCATACCCATATTGGCCAATGTTTTCAAGTGCCGTTTGGTCAATCTGATGGTTCTGCTCATGGCTAGAGCTTTCCCGTACCCGGTCCTCTATTTTGTTTGAAGTACTCATACCCTTTGATCTTTACATGGATTTTAACAGTAGGCTAACCCCACAGAAAGAGAAGCCTTAGGAAAGCTTTTAAGGCTACAGGTTCTCCTCCTGCTGAAAGGGTTAAAGACATGGAGGCTTATCTAGAGGTCTTGGCTGAAGGCAATGCCGGGCGTGTTGGTGTTGATACCAGTGGCTGCATAAGCAGGGCAGTGGCCCACAGAGCTGGTAAGGATAAACACGGTGGCCAGCGCTCCTAAAGCTATGGCGACTCCACCTGTCACTTTCTTGCTGGCAATTAGCGTGGCGGCGCCTGCCGCCAGGGATGAACGAATTATCCGGTCTGTGTTTCCCATGTTCTTTCTCATAACTTTCTGTTTTGGTTTTACATGTAATTACCTTCCATACGCATTCCTTTAACCTATGAAAGGATTCAACCTCCAGCATATAAGCGCCTTTCTTTTGAGGAAATAGCTTAGATAAGGTTGACTATTATTAACGAGGGGAGTTTATATCAGTTGCAGGCAATTAGATGTAGCATGGGACTGTGTCTTTCCTTTCTCAGTCTCCTATTCTAAAAATGTTAAGATATTTCTGGTGGCAATGCGCCGTGCTTTCAATTGCAACCCTATTTTTATATTAAGGTAAAAGTTTAGGTGAGGGAGGAGTAAACATTTGAAAAAAAACCATGAAATCAGGTACCCAAATTTTTTTGGTGGGCGCACTGTTACTGTCAAGTTTGCCGGCTTGGGCCTGTCTATCCTGCAACCGCCCCCTGCAGGTGTCCGTGTTTGCCGCTGACTTCTGGCTCAATGTGTTTTATATGGCCCTGCCTCTGTTGGTGGTAGGGGCAGTTGTGTATAGGATATATAAACTGAAATAACTTATGAAATCCATTGAACATCAGAATAGAAACGGAAGTAAGTCAGGGCCTGTGACGGCGGCGGCAACTCTTATTGGGGTTGGCATGGGAGGCTTTGTAGACGGTATCCTCCTTCATCAGATACTGCAGTGGCACAACATGCTTTCCGCCAAGCTTCCGCCGGACACCTTACTAAACGCCAAAACCAATATGTTCTGGGACGGCATGTTTCATGCGTTTGTCTGGATAGTGGCCATGTCAGGGATTATGATGCTTTGGAATGCAATGAAAGACCCAGCCACTAACATGTCCAATAAGCTATTTTCCGGAGGCCTGGTACTGGGGTGGGGGTTGTTCAACATAGTAGAAGGGATTCTTGACCATCACCTGTTAGTTTTGCATAACGTACGGGAAGTAAGCGAGAACCCCTCCAGTTGGAACTTTGGGTTCCTAGGTTTGTCTGTGGTGATGTTGGTTATAGGATGGCAATTAATAAAATCTGGCAGAAAATAATATCCGAATCAATAAGCAGTACTCTCGACGCTGTTTCAACATTGTATTTAACATAATGTAATTTATAAGACATGTATATATTATTGATTTATAGTAATTTAACATTTGTATTATGTTAAACAACCTTTATTGAGCTTTTAATTAATCGTTAAATGTAATCAAAAGGCTCTTAGAAGATATTGCCACCTTCTTCTATGAGAACGGATATCCAAAACTTCCTGCTGTTTTGTCGCGATTATGCTCCTGCTACTGCATCCCACCAGCTTTAGTTCACCTTCCGCTCAGGTACTGCTATACCTGAGGGTATTGTACCGATACTTTAGATGTTTTTGGGCTATCTCCACAGCCTCTAGTTCTTTAGCCTGATTCTCTGTCTTGCCCTATATTTTTAGTTCGCCCTATGAAAGCCGGATCCCACAACCTGGCATCAAAGGGTCTGATTTGGGAAATTTAGCGGTGCGCTGGAATATAGCTGGACGCTTTATTTTGACCGGGTATACCCAATATTTGTACGGCTACAGTTATCAGATACCGGTTAGGCGGCTAAACGTAACAACCTACACATATCTGCTAGATATATATGATGTTCTCATTTCTGATCATTAGTTTAGGCAGAATTATTTGAATTATTTATTCCTTAAACTTTTAAGGTATCGAAACATATTATACTATTTTGATGTAATATGAATTTAACCTTTAAAAGAAGCATATAATGACGATTAAACCAGGTCCAAAAAAAATTGCTGATTCAACGGGAAAACCAGACAGGCGTCAGCGGGATAATAAGGAAACTCCTAAAAATATACCATCACTAAAACCACATAAGCATAAAAAGGGGGATTAATTAATAGAGTGAAGTTTTGTGCTATGCGGTTTGGTTAAAATGCTTTAGATGACAGAGAACTGAATTTAACAGCGTCTTGGCAAAAGGCGGAGATAGGTTTTTGAAAACCACGCTCACTAAAAGGTTAATTTGCGCTACAAAGAACATTAACTTTTCACCCTGCCCTTCGCCAGCACGCAAACGTTACTTTGCTTAACATAAATAGGCTTGTCGGCAGACAGTTTTTGCCTTATGTTAAGTAATAAAATTCTAAAAGTTGTCTTTGCACGCGGACATACCATAATCTTAGCAAAGATTTTATTAAAAGTCTTTAAGATGCACTTCGGAGTTAGCAATCCTCTACATTTTAATGGCTAATAATAAAACCTCATTGCGTTAAGCCGCCGATCTATTTCTTCAAGGATATTGTTCCTTTCACGCTCCCATATTGAATGTTTGGCCGGAGTAAGGCTGAAGAACTTCTCTATGCGCTCTTTCAATGAATTGATCTTATCCTTGTCATTGAGAATCATCCCCTGTGTATTAGGGAACACCCCTTTTACATCTGCAAACCCGAATGGTGGTATCAATATTGGAACGTGCTCTTTGGTTGTTACCCAGGCTGCACCCATCTCGCATAAACAAATTGGGCTCTCATAAAACTTCTTTGAAAAAACGAATAGAACTAGCGCATCCTTGTTTAACTCACGTTTCAAAGCGTCAAGGAAGTTGTCTCCTAAGTCAATGCCATAGCCATCAAATGAGGTGCAGAAGATTTTATCAGAATTAACCCCCATCACTTTCAACAGGTCAATGATCTTCTCTACTATGTCTTTGTCAGCACTGGCGTGACTTATGAAAACCTTCTTGCCAATTATTTGACGGGACACTGACTTTTGCAGCCTAGCGCTTTTAGGTGGGCTTTTTATAGGCACCTTAGGCTGTTTTGGCTTATTTTTATATTCCTCTGGTATATCCAGCTTTAGGTATTTGGCAATTTTAATAATCACATCATCTGATTGTGGACCAATTATCCCAGTAGCATAGAGCTTTTTGTTTCTGACCACGGTTTGCTTATCAAAGGATATTCTGTATCGCTTAAGCAAGCTGTTGATTTGGGCAGCTGTGAACTTTCCCTGTAAATGAGTACCTATCACTTCGACCAGTTGGCTTTTTTCTTTGAGGGTCATATGTTTGATAGTAATGGATTGATAAGCATGATTTTATTTACAATACTTTAGTTATCAGATATTTATTTTTAATTAGTGACAAAATATCAAACCCACTTTACAAGGTTTATGGTAAGATCCTTGACTTTGGGCAAAAACAAATCTAACTTTGCGTAAAGTATATATACTTTACGCATGTAATACTACATAGTTTAATATTCCTCCAACTGTTCATCCATTTTGGTTCATATCCCATATTTTTCACTTGCTTTTGTCAAACAAAACGGTTAACTTTACGTATATAAAGTATATATACTTTATATACTCCATGCTCTTATTAATTTTTTGTCCTTCCCTTCAAAATTAAATGACTCCCTATTGCATGTATCCTTCCAAAGGATTAACTTTACGGAAAGTATATATACTTTCCGTCTGACAAACACACATACGGTTATGCCAAGCAAGTCTCGCTTTGTTATTGCGGAAAGTAGTATTAAGTCTTACTTCAAACAGAATCCCCGCAAAGTCTTCTCCCGCGAGCAGCTCAGTGGGATCTTCGAGGAAAGAAAAGCTGTATGGAATCTACCTGTTACGACCACTGATCTCAGGTTTATTGAGCAGCTGCAGAAAAGGGGAATCCTAACCAAAATTGAAATCCTGTTTGACGGCTACATTAATAAGAAGGAGCGGTATGTCACCGAGGATGCCAATGAGCTGGAGGTAGCCGCATCTTTGATCAATAAGTCTTACCTGTCCCATTACACCGCCATGTTCCTGAATGGCCTGACCACCCAGGTACCCAAAACCATTTATGTCACCTTCGAGCAAAGCAGGAAACCGGACGGCAACCGCCAACTGAAACAGGAGGCCATTGATGCTGCTTTCTCCAAGCCGCAACGGAAAGCAGCCACCGAAGCCATATATGGTGATTACTCCTTCCTTATTCTTAATGGCATGCACACGGGAAGAACCGGGGTTCATTCCATTGAGAATGTACCGGTAACCAGCCTGGAGCGAACCTTGATTGACATCACCGTCCGCCCAGGCTACGCCGGTGGGGTGTATTCGGTATTGGAGGCTTACCAGAGTGCCCTACCCAACATTTCCCTGAATAAATTGGTGGCCACATTAGATAACATAGATTTCATTTATCCTTACCACCAGGCGGTTGGGTTTTACCTGGAACGGGCAGGTTACTCCGGCAAAAAACTGGAAGAGCTGCGTAGCCGGAAGAAAGAGTTCCGGTTCTATCTCACCTATGATATGGAGGAAAAAGATTTCTCGGAGGACTGGCAGCTGTATTTCCCTAAGGGAATGTAATCCTTTGGAATTTGTTGACTACGTAGTCAAAGTAAAAATCGAAGCTCTCCAACTCTTCTGAACGGGCCACCGTATCTTTCACGCTTTCCCAGTTGTCTTTATGGATGCTTTTGTAGTTGGCTATCTCCTGTATAAAAGACAGAGGTACTCGCTTGGCCTCAAAAATATTCGCAATCAGCTCTTTGTTTTCCTCGGTCGTCGCATCAACTGCATACGATTCCATAATCAGGTGAATATCATAGAAGTCACGAGCCCTGGCGCGGGCGGTACGCGATTTGATAATTTCCGAGTACTGCGGCAATTGCTGGCAAATGGCCCGCAGCTTCTCGAAGACAATCATTTCCGGCGTATAGACATAAATCGTATAACCGTCCACCTTCGCCTGGGCTTTCTTAGCTACATATTCAAACTTACTGAATTCAAGCTCAAAAGTAGTGGAACGCCCTGCGTTCAACGGAACAGCGATTCGCCGCTGGTGCTCCAAATTCCCCTGATGGGCATCGTAGGTTTTCTGGTCCAGCACCTTGAACGTAACTTGGTAGCCTCCCCAGAAATCTGCCACTGCTTCCTTCACGACTTTGGGCCTGGGGAGGAAAATATAGTCAAAAACAACCAGCCCATTTTCCGCGAAGGTTTTCACCAGTGTTCTTTCTATCCGCTTGCTGATGATTTCCTCTTCCTCTTCAAAATCACCGTGGTCAATGGAGAAGTCCAGGTCATAGGAAGTTCTGGAGATAGAATTGCTGTCATGGTATACGATATCAATGGCATTGCCGCCTTTCAGAACGATGTTCTCGATTAATTCATCGTCTGAAGCCAGGGCAATGATGGCCAAACGTTTGATTTTGTTGATTAAATCAATATTCATCAGCGAAATATTTTTAAAACGAAAGTACGATAAAACCACCGTATTTCTTTTGATTACTATATTTGAAGCCTAAGAATTCAAATATTAATCATCAAGAATTATCCGAAATGACTACCTTCACCTACTGTGGAAATCATTAAATCTTTAGGTATTTTTTTCCTAGCCGGGCTTTGTGAAATCGGTGGAGGTTATCTGGTTTGGCTTTGGCTGAAAGAAGATAAGCCCTTATGGTATGGTATACTGGGGAGCATTATTCTGGCTATGTACGGGGTAGTGGCTACTTGGCAGACAGCCAGCTTCGGGAGGGTGTATGCTGCCTATGGCGGCGTTTTCATTGTGATGGCCCTGGTATGGGCCTGGAAGGTAGATGGTTTCAAGCCAGACCGGTACGATATTATGGGCGCTTTAATAGCTTTGTTAGGGGTTTGCATTATCATGTACATGCCCAGAAGATGAAGATAACAAATGCGTTTGCTACTTCATATCAATGATGATATGCTCTGTATCCATTTCTATAAAGATTCCCCTGATTTTTTCTCTCAAGCCATTGTGTTCTTCAACAAGTCTGAGATTATGGGTTTTTACATGCATAGAGACAACTATCTTTTGCTCATCTAACCCCAGATATGAAAATGCTCCACTTTCTCAACTCCCTCCAAACAAAGAACTTTTTGTTTTAACAAGGCGATATTGATTCCTTCGGGTACTCTCTGCAAAAAAAATCAGAGGCTTCAACTAACTTTTTCAGGACTAAAACAATATAGACTGCGCCTAACAGCAACACTATGGCATTAATCATTGCACCCAATAGGGAAAACCTCTTATAACCGTAGGTATAGTGTTCATTGCTACCTTTCTCCGCCTCATTCTCAAAATACCATCCCAGGCCTAATGAAATACTATCGGCAAAATCATGCAAAGAATCAGATATAATGGCGGCACTTCCGGAGATTATCCCGCCGATAAGCTCCAGCACAGTAAAAGTAAGGTTTAAGAAAAAAGCTACCTTGGTGTTATTTTCTTTATGTTCTTCCGCCATACTACATACAGATCAAGGAGAAGGCTAAGCCGCTCTATCTATAATCAGACAGCTATTTGAAAGATTAACAACCTTTACAGATACAGAGCCTTTGACTAAGAAAAAGGGGAACTACCTCCTTTTCCATAATGTTATACTTACATACAGTTATTTTGGTTAATGATATGGTTAAAAGGGTCTTTTTAATGTCTGTCCTAGTCCTTGTTGCCTTCTCCGCTATAAATGCAAAAGGTAATTCGCTACTTCACCAGACTGTCCAAAGTATAGAGGCAAAGTTCATGGAATTGAGCAGGAGTGCTACCTACGTGACAGCCAAAGGAAAACCTGTCGCACAACGTATCTCCTTCCTTGATGAAAATGACTTGGTACTTCCGGCTGGCACTAAAATCCGTCAGATTGCGCTTATACGCCACGGAGAGCCTGATTTGCGGAAGACAGGTAAATTTTCATACCAAGAGGCGAAACGGTTTGTTGCGGAATATGACAGCGTAGGGATAGTGGTGCCAGATGCTTCCTTCTTTAATCTCCCAAATCCTGCTCAGGTTAAAGTATTCTCCAGCTCCATTAACCGGGCTAAAGCTACCGCTCAGTACATCTTTGGGGTTGACGGGGAGATGACCGTATCCCCTATTTTTAGGGAATTCGAATCTTCCATGGGACACCATAGCCCTAATCTTCGGATTCCTATCAAAGTCTGGACTTCTGTCGCACGTTTGAAGTGGGTGATGGGCATTGACCGCCAGGGGGCTGAGAGTTTTTCCGATGCCCGCAAACGGGCACAGCTGGCGGCGGATACCTTAGCCGGTGCCACCGAAGAAAACCCCAATGTAGCCCTTGTGGGCCACGGGTTGTTAAACCGGTATGTTCAGGAGAACTTGGAAGAACAGGGATGGCATGTGGTCAGGAACGGGGGCAGCGGCTACTTAGGTACTACAATTTTAGTTAAAGTTGTCCGTTAATAAGGCTTGTAGAATTCGTTTTAAAGTTTTTCAAAGGGGGCTTCTAGTTTTTGGGAAAGCCTTTAGAATAGCTAGAAAAGGCAGAACATTTCTAAAATATGTTTAGGAATGTTCTGCCTTTTCATTTTAGCACCACCTATTTGATTTTCTTGGCTTAAACTACTTTTTTATGTGGTTCATTTTTCAGAACTAGACAGAAAACATAGGCGCAAAGAATAATCCATTATGTTTAGGTGCAATTATAGCTTTTACTTAAGCTTTAATTTTGTCTTTGAGACAGCTTAGTGTTACCCCTTCAGGGAGTTGTCTCCTTAGAAGCGTGTAATTCTTACTTCTGGTTTCGGTCTTATTTCTGAAATCAAGGCCGAAAAAGAAAGTGACTGAATAGCAAAAGCCAGCCAATGGGAAGTTTTACCAACATATTCTTTTGCTCTAAAAAGCGCAATGGCTTGAATATCATTGATTAGTGAAGTATATATACAACATATTTCCTAAAGTATTAATCCATTGTTTCAAGTAGCTGGACTCGTAAAGATACCAATGCAACCTTTTTCCTATCCTTTGGTATTGTCATTATAAGCCTCACCTATTTTAAATGCTGATGAAAAGAATTTTACCCTTACATTTCGTTTTTTCCATATTTCTAGGGCTTGTCAGTTTTGAGTCCCAAGCCCAGGTAATTGACTCTCTTAAGATTTCTCAAGAAACTGTAGCAGCCGACACGTTAAAAAAGTACCAAGACTCGCTTACGGCCCCTACAGCAAAAGCACCCTTTTTCAAGTCCAAAGCCTTCAAAGCCACAATTATTCCGGCAATTTTGATTGGATATGGGTTGAGCACAGTAAAGGACAACGGCTTTTACAGCAGTTACGACGCCAAACGGGACATTCAGAAGCACTTCCCTAATTTTAAAACTACCATTGACAATCCTTTGCTCATTGCGCCGTACGTGGAGTTGGCCTTGGCCAACCTGATTAATATCAAATCAAACAATGATTTCCTGAATACTAGTTTAGTGATTTTAAAGGCGGAGGCTATTTTTGCCGTCACGGTTTACGGGTTAAAGCAGGTCACTGACCAGGAGCGGCCTAATGGAGAGAACCGGGAATCCATGCCATCGGGCCATGCGGCCCAAGCCTTTTTGGCAGCTTCTATCCTGAACACGGAGCTCAAGCATAAAAGCCCTTGGTATGGCGTAGGGGCATATACTATTGCCACCAGCGTGGGGGTTTTCCGAATGTTGAACAATAAGCATTGGCAGTCTGATGTATTTGTAGGAGCCGGCATAGGCATGCTTTCGTCTCATTTAGCCTATCTTTCACACCGCAACCGCTGGGGAAGGAAACCATCCATCGCTATGTCACCTACCTATATCTATGGCGTACCGGGGTTCGCAATTTCTTTGAATTTGGATGATTATAAAAATAGGAGGAAAGACCCCAACCATTTTAAGAATTTTTTAAACTAAGATTGATTCGGTTACTCTTATTATTTAAATAGTTTACAGTTTCTTTCAATGCCGGTTTGACACCAAATAACCGTTGATTTTTGCCAGTGCAAACTTCTCGTTTTAAGCCTGTTTTTAGGAAATAATACTGAAAACAGATGTATAAGTTATTTGTAAAAAGGAAGGATTAGCCTTTTTTAAAACTCTAGGCAGTTTAAAAGTATAGGTAGCTAGAATATTTATAATTACACCCACTGAGGTGAGCATGTTAGAGAGCCCCTCAAAGTAAGCCCCCTTCATTTTCAGGCTCACCTTTGAGCCTTTGCTCAAGATGTACATACCCGTCAGGTTCACTACCAAACCAATAGAGGCCACAAACAGTATGGCTTTGCTTTCCACTTCTGGCGGGTCTTGGAACCGCAGGTAAGCTTCATACAGGATATATAGGAAAATGCCGATGAGTATTACCGCATTGGCCAGTGCCGCCAGGATTTCTGCACGGTAATAGCCTTAGGTACGCTCAGGGAAAGCTGGCCGTTCAGCCAACATGATGGCAATGAGAGCAAAAGCCAAGCCTCCCACATCGGTTAGCATGTGACCGGCATCGGCAAGCAGGGCAAGGCCCCTGTCAAAATGCCACCCACCACTTCAGCTACAAGGTAGATTGAGGTAAAAGTAAGAACTAATTTAAGACGCCCTTTATTTTGACTGCTTGCAGATACGGTATGGCCCTGTGACATATTATAGTCTATGCTTTCCTGTAAAAATTAGAGGATATATAGAATAAGCTCTTATTGGTTGAGTTTTATTTTAAAGTTATGGAGAGCACATGCGATGAGCATGACCTCATCTCTTAATTTA
>NZ_JACJIQ010000017.1:0-124594 GCF_014138425.1 Rufibacter ruber | reverse complement strand
TTGAGCCCCCACGGACGCCGCCCGCGGCGGGCGCTGAGACAGAACCCGCCTCAGCCTCAGCCAGTTCCCCACTGGAAGTTTTTTCCTGAAAAATTTCACCCATGCCTCTGACATGATGAATCACGGTCGCCTCCACCGGCCACAGAGGCTGCGCTTACGCTGCCAAAGGGTTATCTTGGTGCCTTAGAGGAGGGAATACACCATTTTCGTTTTCGTGAAAGATTGTTATCCGTGCAATCAGAACCTTCTGGCTCCTCCCTTATGCTTGTATAGAAGTACGAGAGGCAGTTACTCCAGAAACAGAAAAGGAGCCCATGCTTTTTGCATATGCTCCTTTTCCAGGTTTACTGAATTACTTACAGCTCTATTTAACCAAAGTGCTTTTACGGTCTGGACCTACACTTATTATGTTTACGCTTACTTCCAGCTCCTTCTCCAGATAGGCTACGTACTCCAGCACTTCTTTAGGAAGGGCACCATAGCTCTCAAAATTTCTCAGCTCCTGGCCCCAGCCTTTCATACTTACGTACACCGGTGTAAGTTCTGCTTTATCCAGATCATGCGGCAATTGATCAGTAAGAGTGCCGTCTGGCAGTTGGTAATGGGTGCATACTTTGATTTCGTCAAAGTCATCCAGCACGTCTGCCTTCATCATGTTTAATTGGGTAACCCCGTTCAGCATGATGGCATACTTGAGCGACGGCAGGTCTATCCAGCCGCAACGGCGGGGACGCCCGGTAGTAGAGCCGAACTCTCTACCAGCTTGCCTGATCTTCTCCCCTACCTCATCATGCAGCTCTGTGGGGAAAGGTCCGCTTCCTACCCGGGTGCAGTACGCCTTGAAGATCCCGTAAACTTCGCCAATATGGCGGGGAGCAATGCCCAAGCCAGTACAAGCGCCAGCCACCAGGGTATTAGAAGAGGTAACAAACGGGTAGGTTCCGAAATCAATATCTAAAAGGGAGCCCTGCGCACCTTCTGCCAGAATTTTCTTTCCGTCTTTGATGGCCTGGTTGATCATGTACTCAGAATCTACCAATGTGAAAGACCGCAAAAACTCTACGGCACTGAAGAACTGCTCTTCCAGCTCTTCAATCTCCAGTGACTTCTGGTAAAAAGAGGCAATCTTCTGGTGTTTTGCTACCGTGGCCTGATAGCGCTCTTTGAAGTCAGGCAGCAGGATGTCACCAACGCGCAAACCGCTACGGCCAATCTTGTCCTGGTAGGCCGGCCCAATCCCTTTTTGCGTAGAGCCAATTTTTGACGTACCCAGGGCTTCCTCAGAAATACGGTCCAGGCTTTTATGCGAAGGCAGAATGAGTTGGGCTTTCTTGGAGATGAACAGGTTGCGGCCGGCATCAATCCCGCGGGCGGTGAGTTTCTCTACCTCAGTCCGGAACACGATGGGGTCCAGCACCACGCCATTCCCTATTATATTAGTGATGTGTTCGTGAAAAATCCCGGAGGGGATCTGGTGCAGCACGTGCTTGGTCCCTTCAAACTCAAGGGTGTGTCCGGCATTGGGCCCTCCCTGGAAACGGGCGACTACATCATACTGGGGAGCAAGAACATCTACGATTTTCCCTTTTCCCTCATCGCCCCACTGGAGGCCTACTAGAATGTCAACTGGCATTTAAAGTGATTCTTTTAGAAGCTGAATTGCGCTGGTGTCATCTTCAGCAATAGTGAAGATGGCGTTCAGTTTTGTGATGATTAATAATTTACGGATGTGCTCAGAAGGGTTGATCAAGACCAGCTCACCGCCCCGGTTTCTGAATTTGGTCAGCAAAGAGACCAGAACCCCTATGCCGCTACTGTTGATAAACCTCACATTTGAGAGGTCAATAGCGGCCAGAAGCAGGGAGTCATCTATGGTGTTATTGGCCAGGTCTGTCAGGCGCTGGGTCTCTGGCCCGCCAATCATGTCACCTTCCAGCCGTATGATCAAGACTTTGTCTTGCAGGGTGTGCTCAATTTTCATGGGTAGGGGCGTTTAGTTTAGCCTGGCAGTCGCCGCAGATGCCGTACAAATTTAAGGAGTGGTGCAGAATATTAAAATTCAACAGCTCTCCCACCATGGTCTGGATGTTGTGCACCCGCGGGTCACAGAACTCCACCACCTTGTGGCACTCGGTACAGATGACGTGGTCATGCTGCCGGCGGCCATACGATTTCTCATACTGCGCCAGGTTTCGGCCGAACTGGTGCTTGCTCACTAGGTCATTCTCAACCAGCAGGTCAAGGGTGTTATACACGGTGGCCCGGCTCACCTGGTAGTTTTTGTTCTTCATACTTATATAAAGAGACTCCACATCAAAGTGCCCGGTGCGGGAATAGATCTCCTCCAGAATAGCATAGCGCTCCGGAGTCTTCCGGAGGCCCTTATTCTCAAGGTATGCGGTAAAGATTTTCTTCACCTCTAGGAATTTAGCTTCGTCTAGTGCCATATACGTTCTCCTGCTGCAAACTTAACAGTTTTACACGGTAAAGCTAAAACTACAGAAGAAAGGTATTTAGTTCGGCCAGATTTCACTACTCAGAAGTAGGTAATTTGAGGCCAAAACCTGCCCTTGCCGCATCAAGAATATTGTTTATCTATATATTTGAGCACGAATATTAGTTACGAGACAATTGACAGGAACAAACAACTAAAACTCAATTATTTACTTATCTGCTTATGAAAACAACTACTTTCACCAAAGGCATGGGTTTCTCTATGCTTTGCCTACTGGGCACTTTGTCTGCCCCTGCTTTTGCCCAGTCTGCAGACGTCAATGCTGCTGCTGCTGAGCCTGCACAGAGGAGCCAAACCATTCTGCTGGCACACGCCGCCCCGGCTACTGAGCCCGCCACCATTTCTTACCGGGAGGCCACTTCTTCTTACAAACCTTTTGCGGTAAAACGTAAGCCGAAGGCTGCTTTTGAAGACGGAGGTTGGGCGTTAAATCTGGGATATGGCGTGATGATGGAAGGTACTAAGCCAGACGGTATCACCGGGCCATTCCAGGTATCCTTAGACAAAGCCCTTGGCGTAGAACTTGGACCAGGCGTAGTGGGTTTAGGTGCTGAATTTGGATACGCTGGCTATGATTTTGGAGAAGATGATGAAGCCGCAACTGTAAGTTTATTCCAAATCAGTGCAAGAGGTACCTACCATTATGATTTCTTACAAAATGATCAGTTAGATACCTATGCCGGTATTGGCTTCGGCTATTTCACTTCAAAGACAACGTTTGAAGATGAAGAAGTACAAGAAATGTACGAAGAGTTTGGAGATGATGAAGATGAAAGTACTACCGAGTTTACATTCATCATTGGTGCCCGCTACTACTTCACTGAGAAGTTTGGTGTGTACGGCGAATTCCAGAACAATGCTCTTTCAAGACTCGCTCTTGGTCTCAGTGTGAAATTCTAGTCACTGAAAGCCCCATAAAAAAGAGGCGCCCGCTATTTAGTAGCGGGCGCCTCTTTTTTATGGGGCTTGTTCAGGTAAATTCAAGTTTACGTTTTAGGGCTACTTTTCAGAAAACAGGCCCAAAACGCACTTCTCAACCAAAGCCGCAAGCCATTTCAAGCAAAGGGTTTCGTTCCTGTTTTCGGGCTGTTTTTCAAAAAGTAGCCCTAAAACAGAAATCCGTTAAGAATCAAAACGGTCAACGCTCAAGACGCCGTTCACCCGCAGCAGTTTCTGGATCAGTTTCTCCAGCTGGGCAGTGTCATTCACAAAGATCATGAGGCGGCCTTCAAACACCCCGTCATGCGAGTCAATGGTAATGGAGCGCATGTTCACTTTGAGGGAGTTGGAGATTACTTTGGTCACATCATTCACCAGCCCCACCCTATCGGTTCCTTTGATGGTGATACCGGCTAAGAAAGAAAGCTCCTGCTGCCCGGTCCATTTGGCCTTTACAATGCGGTGGCCGTAGTTAGACATCAGCTCAACCGCTTTGGGGCAGGTGGTGCGGTGAATGGTGATTCCCTGATCCTCGGTCTGGAACCCGAACACGTCATCGCCGGGAATAGGGTTACAGCAGTTGGCCAGCGTGTAGTCAATCTTATCTGTGTCTACCCCAATGGCCAACAGCTGCGAGTTAATGCCCCTGATCTTTTCCACCTCTTTGTCAAACGTAGAGCCGTCCAGCAACGAAATGGGCCGGTACTTCTCGCTCTGCGGATTAAAGATATAGTCTTTGATTTCCTTCAGGTCAAGCAACCCAACCGCTATCCTGTAGTAAAAGTCCTGCAGTGAGGCAGCATTAAAATAAGCTGCCAGACGGTTTAGGTTGGCCGCAGAAGGCTCAACAGATATGCTCCGGAGCCGCTCCTCTACCTGCACTTTTCCTTCTTCGGCTTTGCCTTTGCGTTCTTCGCGCAGGAACTCCTTTATTTTAGAGCGGGCCTTGGAGGTGGTCACAAATTTGAGCCACTCCCCCGTGGGCTTCTGCTTCTGAGACGTCAATATCTCTACCTGGTCTCCGTTGTGCAGCCGGTAACTCAACGGCACCAGCTTCTGGTTCACCTTGGCACCAAGGCTTTGGTAGCCTATCTGGGTGTGAATCTCAAAGGCAAAATCAAGGGCGGTGGCACGGTCTGGCAAGATAATCAGTTCGCCCTTGGGCGTAAAGACGAAAACCTCCTCTACAAAGAGATTGGTCCTGAACTCATCCAGAAACTCAATGGCGTTGGTGTCAGAGACCTCCAGCATGTCGCGCACTTTGTTGATCCAGTTGTCCAGACCAGACTCTGTGGGGCCCACGCTACCGGTTTTATATTTCCAGTGGGCGGCATATCCCCGTTCAGCCACGTCATCCATGCGTTTGGTTCTGATCTGCACCTCCACCCACTGCCCGGTTTTACTCATAACGGTGGTATGCAGCGCCTCATAGCCGTTGGCTTTGGGGGTGCTGATCCAGTCGCGCAGGCGGTCTGGGTTGGGCTGATAGAAGTCTGTGACAATAGAGTAGACGCGCCAGCAGGCCGGCTTCTCCTGCTCATACGGCACGTTCAGGATAATCCTGATGGCAAAGAGGTCATAGATCTCCTCAAACGTCACATTCTGCTTCTTCATCTTTTTCAAGATGGAGTAGATTGACTTAGGTCTGCCCTTCACCTCAAAGTCTTTAAACCCCTGCCGCCGCAGTTCCTCCTCTATAGGGCCAATAAAATCAGCGATAAACTTATTACGGGCGCTCTTGGTCTGCCGTATCTTGTTGGAGATGAACTTGTACGTCTCCGTGTCTGTGTACTTGAGGTGCAGGTCTTCCAGCTCAGACTTGATGGCATATAACCCCAGGCGGTGCGCCAGCGGGGCGTACAGGTACATGGTCTCAGAGGCGATCTTGAGCTGCTTGTCACGCGCCATGCTGCCCAGCGTGCGCATGTTGTGCAGGCGGTCGGCCAGTTTGATCAGGATCACCCGCACGTCATCAGACAGGGTGAGCAGCATCTTCCGGAAGTTCTCTGCCTGCTGGCTGGTGCCGTACTCAAACACCCCGGAGATCTTGGTGAGGCCCTCAATGATCTTGGCCACCCGCGGCCCGAAATCGCGTTCAATGTCAGCAATCTCCAGGTCTGTGTCTTCTACCACGTCATGCAGCAGGGCGGCCACTATGGAAGTGGTACCCAACCCAATCTCCTCCACGGCAATCTGGGCCACCGCCAACGGGTGCAGAATGTACGGTTCCCCAGACTTACGGCGCATGTCTTTATGGGCTTCCAGGGAGGTGTTGAAAGCCTTTTTTATAATCTTGGCGTCATTGTCCTTGAGAAAAGGCTTGGCATGGCGCAGCAACTTTCTATAATGGCGCAGTATCTCTTTCCGCTCTGCTTCGTGGTCAATCATACAGGTAAGTACATCAAAAAACGGGGCAAGGCAAGCGCCGAGGCGTTTTTGAATTATTTTTCATAAATTTCAACAAAAAAAACGAATCATAGTTGCATAAACAAAAAAGAGTTTGCTACATTTGCAGCACAATTACGGAGCACATTATCACATGCGGATGTGGCGAAATTGGTAGACGCACTAGACTTAGGATCTAGCGCTGCGAGGCATGGGGGTTCGAGTCCCTCCATCCGCACAAAGAAAACCCTCAATCCCAACCGGGGTTGGGGGTTTTTCAATTTAAAAATAACCTTAAAGATCAATAGCCTTGAATATTACCCTGAATCAAACCGATGGCCTGAATGCCAGCCTAAAAGTAAGCCTGCAAGAGGCTGACTACGCTGCCCGTGTAGACGAGCAAATCAAAGAATACAGCAAGAAGGCCAACATCAAAGGCTTCCGCCCGGGTAAGGTTCCAGCTGGTTTGATCCGTAAAATGTACGGCAAAGGAATCCTGGTTGAAGCCATCAACCAGCTCCTGGGTGAGTCAGTGAACAACTACATCAAAGAAAACAAAGTTCGTATTCTGGGCGAGCCGCTGCCCGAGCGCCAAGACGAGAACTCTATTGACTGGGACAACCAGAAAGAGTTTGAGTTCAGCTACGCCGTTGGTTTGCTGCCCGAGTTTGAACTGCCTCTGAGCGAAGTCTCTGTTCAGAAATACAACATTGAGGTAGACCAGACCACCGTTGATGAAGCCTATGAGCAGATGAAGCGCCAGTTTGGCAAAACCACCAACCCAGAGGTGTCTGAAGCCAATGACTACCTGTACGGTGAGCTGAAGCAAGTAGACGGCGAGTTTGAAACCAAAACCCTCCTTCCGTTAAACAAGGTGGTTTCTGGCGCTGACAAATTCATTGGCGTGAAACCAGAAGACACCATCACCTTTGACATTAGAGAAGCCTTTGGTGATGATGCCGCTCTGGCACATGTGACCGGCCTGAGCAAAGACGTGACCAAAGACCTGAACGGCCAGTTCACCTTCACGGTTGAGAAAATCAACCGTACTGAGGCCGCTGAGATGAACCAGGAGTTCTTTGACAAGATCTTTGGGCAGGGCAACGTGACCACTGAAGAGGAGTTTGACGCCAAAGTGCGCGAGGTGATCAAAGAGAACTATGAGCGGGAGGCCGAAAACGTACTTGACCGTGACGTGATTGACCAACTGGTGGAGAAATCTTCTATTGAGATCCCGAACGAGTTCTTCAAGCGCTGGTTAACCGTGACCAATGAAGGCAAGATCACCCCTGAGCAGATTGAGGAGTTCTATGACCAGTATGTGAAGGAGCTGAAGTGGTCAATGATCCGGAACAAAGTAGTTGAGGAGAATGACATCCAGATCAAGAACGAAGACGTGGTGAACAGCGCCCGCCAGAAAATGATGGCCCAGTTCAACATGCCAGAAGTTCCTGAGGAAATGGAAGACACCTTCAACAACTTCCTGGACAACCACCTGAAGCAGAACAACGGCCGCAACTTTGTAAATGAGTATGAAGGCCTGGTGGCAGAAAGAGTGCTGGCGTTTGTAAAGGAAAAAATCACCATTACAGAGAACACCATCTCCGCTGAGGAGTTCCGTAACAAAGTAGGGGCTTAATCCCCTGCTTGGTTTAAAACAGAAAAGCCTTTGCCGTACGGCAAAGGCTTTTCTGTTTTAAACCAAGCAGGGCAAGTATCACGTAGTGGTTAGCAAGTAGCAAGAATTTCGGCATCTCTGTTAACGGCAGTTACCCTGGAAGAACATCCGTCATTCAGAAATTACTTCTATCTTGAGACCTGATACGCGCTACGTGCTACCTTTCTCGGCCATAATGGCAGTAAAAACACGCTGCCTGTTTTTGGCCTGATTTTAGAAAAACAACTCGGAAACAGGTAAACGGTTGTACCTTCTGGCGACCGTGTAACCTACCCGTTTCTTTTTAAGTTAAGGCTAACTAAACAGAACCTTTATGTACAACAAAGACGAATTCAGAAAATTTGCCGTGAAGGGCCTTGGCATGAGCGGCCTGGGCGTTGACCAATACCTCACCCACATTGAAAGCACTGCGCGCCTGCAGCCTACCAGCATGACCCGCTCGGTAATTGAAGAGCGCCCTACCAACTTTAGGGAGATTGACGTGTTCTCCCGCTTAATGGTAGACCGCATTATTTTCCTGGGCACACAGGTAGATGACTATATTGCCAACATCATTACCGCCCAGCTGCTGTTCCTGGAGTCAGCAGATTCAAAAAAAGACATTCTGCTTTACATCAACAGCCCGGGGGGCTCTGTGTACGCCGGTTTGGGTATCTATGACACCATGCAGTATGTGCAGCCAGATGTGGCCACCATCTGTACCGGTTTAGCCGCCTCTATGGGTGCTGTGTTGCTTTGCGGCGGCGCCAAAGACAAGCGCTCTGCCCTGCCCCACGCCCGCGTGATGATTCACCAGCCAATGGGTGGTACCCAGGGCCAGGCCTCAGACATTGAGATCACCGCCCGTGAGATCCTGAAACTGAAGAAAGAACTCTATGAGATCATCTCCAGCCACAGCGGCAAATCTGTGGAGCAGGTAGACAAAGACTCTGACCGTGACTACTGGATGATTGCCCAGGAAGCCAAAGAATACGGTCTGATTGACGAAGTCCTGACCCGTCACAAATCATAACCCACTGCTTTTGTTAAAACAGGAAAGCCCGCAGCACTGCGGGCTTTCCTGTTTTAATACATTCCTGTTTTGGGGCTGTTTTCAGAAAAACAGCCCAAAACAGGAATCAAGTACTTTGTCAAAACTACCGGTACCTTTTCCCCTCTCTGTTCTCCTGCAAAGATCTTGGTGGCGAACAGCAGGACCGGTCAATGAGCGTCTTTCTGGCTCGCAATCAGAATCCCTTCAGGATGTGATAAAACAGATCAGGAAATGTCTTCCCCTTACAGTTTAAGCCTGATCCCGCGCCTGCCTAGCAGCCACACCACCAACACCACCAGCAAGGCGAAACCCAGTGATTTCACCAACCCAAGCACACCCGTCCGCATTCCTTCAGGCAACCGGAAAGACAAGTACGCCACCAGCCCCATGTGCAGGTACGGGATTAAGTAGCAGGTGAGGGTGCTGGTGCCGGCAGGTTGAACCAACCGGTACCATTTCTTGATGCCCTTTACGTCTGTGAGGTACACCATGCCCGCAAAGCAGAGCAGACTAATGCCGGCGCAGATAGCGGTCCAGGAAGGGGTGGCTCTTATTTTAGAAATCTCCCAGACAGGCCGCGTCATAAACCCAAAGGCCAGCCACCCCGCCGCCGACGCCAGCGCGTACACCCAGAAAGCCTTCTGGTTCAGAGGGTGTCGCTGGTAGAACCAGGTAGTCACTACCCCGGCCATGGTGAGCGCAGGCATACACCCGTCGCCAATAATCCAGACATACGCTTTCACCCCGGCCAGCGGCTCTAACCAACCCAGGTGCGCGGCGCTGTTAAAGGCCAGGAAAAACAGCATACCTCCCACCAGCGCCCCTATCTGCCCCTTAGAGAACAAGTACACCAAACCGCCCAGCAGGTAAGCCCACCCAATCATGCCCAGAATGCCCCACCACTGCGGGCGCATCCAGACCATGCCTTCGGCCGAATGGCCTTTGTACAAAGCCGCCAGTACTGCCAGCAGCAGCACACCCACGGCTTTGAGCACCCATGGGTATTTTCTGGAAGCATCTTTGGGATAATCCAGCCAGACCAAAAAGAAGGCAACAGTGATCAGGATAGCCCAAATGGGCCGGGGCAGCAGTGCCTCTGGGCTGTAGCTGCCCAGGTTCACGTGGAAAAACCCCATCACCAGCAGCGCCAATGCCCGCAGCCCTATATGCCCGGCAATAGTAGCTGTGGCGTCTCCCCTGCGCCGTCTGCTCTGCACCGCCAGCGGAATGGAAAGCCCCACAATAAACAGAAAAGCCGGGAAAATGACATCAGAGAAACCCATGCCGTCTTCCTGCGCCTCAGTGTGCAGGAGCCACCCCGGAATACCCTGTAGTGTGCCCAGGTCATTGCAGAAAATCATGAGCACCATGACAACCGCCCTGAACGCATCAATAGAAATTTGCCGCGACGGCCCCAGGGCCAACCTTTCAGCCTTCTCGCCTATTTCCTGGTCCACTACCCGTGTAGTCCCTGCCATGTGGTTTCTTTTTTCTGGAAGATATCTGTTTTTGGCCTGTTTTCTGAAAAACAGGCCAAAAACAGAAGCGTTCACCTACTTATTTTCTCCCCCCGGTTTTGCGCCCAAGACTGTTTTACCAGGGTGCAGAGAGTTCTGCTTCAAACAGATACAACATAGCCTATATTTTATAAACTACTCTTTTACAACCACTTCACCCCCGGCCATAAAAACAATGTCTGAAAATATATTGGCATAGTGCTTAACCAATTTTGTAACTTTGCCGTAGCTGCCCCACTGTAGGGGCGAAAACAGTAGAATACCACACCCGGCTATGGCAGAAATTACGTGCTCCTTTTGCGGCAAGAATAAGAAAGAAGTGTCTGTGATGATCTCAGGCATTAACGCCCATATCTGTGAGCGCTGCATTGGGCAGGCGCAGCAGATCCTGAATGAGGAGAACCGCCTGCGTGCCAACAACCGCGCCCCTAAGTTCAACCTGATCAAGCCCAGGGAAATGAAAGAGTACCTGGACCAGTTTGTGGTGGGTCAGGACGAGGCCAAGAAAGTAATGTCAGTAGCGGTTTACAACCACTACAAACGCCTCATGCAAAAACCCAAGGCAGATGATATTGTGATTGAGAAGTCAAACATCATCATGGTGGGTGAAACCGGCACCGGGAAGACCTTCCTGGCCCGCATGCTGGCCGGCATCCTGCAGGTTCCTTTCTGTATTGCTGATGCCACCGTGTTAACAGAGGCCGGGTACGTGGGGGAAGACGTAGAAAGCATTTTGACCCGCCTCCTGCAAGCCGCCGACTATAACGTGGAAGCCGCAGAACGGGGCATTGTCTACATTGACGAGATTGACAAAATTGCCCGCAAGAGTGACAACCCCTCCATCACCCGTGACGTAAGCGGCGAGGGGGTGCAGCAGGCCCTCCTGAAACTGCTGGAAGGCACCTCCGTTAACGTTCCGCCGCAGGGCGGAAGAAAACACCCGGAGCAGAAGATGATCACGGTGAACACGGAGAACATCCTGTTCATCTGCGGCGGGGCGTTTGTGGGCATTGACCGCCTCATCAAGAGCCGCCTCAACACCAAACCTATTGGCTTCTCCAAAACTTCTCTGGATGAGCAGATGGACACTGATAACTTCCTGCGGTACATCACCTCGCAAGACCTCAAATCATTTGGGTTGATTCCTGAGCTGATTGGCCGCCTGCCGGTGGTCACCCACCTGAACCCGCTAGACAATGAAACGCTCCGCCTGATCCTGACAGAGCCTAAAAACTCATTGATCAAGCAGTACAAGCGTCTGTTTGAGATGGAGAACATCACGCTGGAGTTCACAGATGAAACCCTGGAGTACATTGTAGAAAAAGCGGCAGAGTACAAGCTAGGGGCCCGTGGCCTCCGCTCTATCTGTGAGGGGATCATGACAGATGCCATGTTTGACCTGCCTTCTGACCAGGACGGCGGTACCCTGGAAATAACCTTAGAATATGCCCGTGATAAATTTGAGAAGTCTTCTATCAAGCAGCTGAAGGTGGCATAGTGCACGCAAACCCATAAAAGAAGGGCTGCCTTACCAGATGTAAGGCAGCCCTTCTTTTATTTTGCCTGTTCTGTTTTCGGGCTGGTTTTCTAAAAACAGCCCGAAAACAGAAATCTTTATTTGCTCTTCTCCTCCTTTAGGTATTGCACCATCAGTTTGGCGGCTGTCTCAGAGGTATTGAAGTCACCAATCAACTTGCGCACTTTGGCGTACCCTTTGAGTTGCGCGTCACGGCCGGCAGGGTTTTCCAATACATTCTTTAGTTCCTTGACCAGGTTCTGCGCATTCAAATCGCTTTGAATGAGTTCTGGCACCACCCGCTCATTGGCAATCAGGTTTACCAGAGAAATATAAGGCACCTTGATCACCGCCTTGCCTATCCAGTAAGAGATGTTGCTGGTACGGTAGCACACCACCTGTGGCACGTTAAACAGGGCTGTCTCTAGCGTGGCGGTGCCAGAGGTTACCAGGGCCACCTCTGCGTGTGCCAGCAGGTCATAGGTCTGGTCATAGACAATCTTGATGAACGGCTCACGGTTAAAGTGCTCGTAGTACTCTTTAGAAAAGTTGCTCACCGCGGCCACCACAAACTGGTAATCCTGGAACGGTGGCAGAATGCTCAGCATGATGTAGAGAATGTTCTCTATCTCCTGCTGGCGGCTTCCCGGCAGCACCGCAATGATAGGCCGGTCATCCAGCCCGTTTTCTTTCCTGAAGTTCTTGTTCACCACGTGCGCTGACACAGAGTCAGACACAGGGTTGCCAATATAGTCTGTCTGGTGGTAATCAAACTTCTGGTAGAAGTCTTTCTCAAAGGGCATGATGACAAACATGCGGTCTACCAGTTTCTTGATGGTATGCACGCGCCCCTGGTTCCAGGCCCAGATTTTAGGCGAGATGTAATAGAAGACTTTCAGCCCGTTCGCCTTGGCGAATTTGGCAATGCGCATGTTAAACCCGGCATAGTCTACCAGAATGACCACATCTGGCTGGTACTGCAGCAGGTCCTGCTGGCACTCCTTTAAAAAACGCTTGATTTTGAGCAGGTTGGTGGCCGCTTCCAGAAAGCCCATAAAGGCCATTTCCTGATAATGCTTCACCAGCTGAGCACCTGCCGCCTCCATCATGTCACCGCCCCAGCAGCGTATGTGCGCCTGCGGATCTTCCTGGTGCAATTTCTTGATCAGGTTTGAGGCGTGCAAGTCTCCGGACCGTTCTCCGGCAATGATATAGTACTTCATCAGAAAATAGCAGCCTGCCAACAGGCTTCTTTTTTAGTTATGGGTGAGCAGTTCAACGTGTGGCAGGTTTGGTGTTCCTGCCCGGTTGGGCAAAAGTGTCAGTCTTCAAGCGTGTAAGCCTTCTGTACTCCTCCAACTTCTACTCCAAATCCCCTTTCACCACGGGCTTACTCCCCAAAATACTCCACAAAATTGCGGGGCGTCTCGTAAAGTTTCAGGCTGTGCAGTTGCGCATTTGATATACGGGGAATCTGGGGGTTTAGGATGTTCCAGAACTCCATCACCAGATTCTCAGTGCTTGCCAGCTTGCCTTCCATGAACGGCACGTCCAGGTTCAGATTCTTATGGTCTACCTTCTCAATGATGTGCTCCCTAATGAGAAGGCTCAGTTTTTTCAGGTCTATCACAAAACCGGTTTCCGGGTCAGGCTTTCCCTTTACCGTTACTATCAGTTCATAATTGTGCCCATGCCAGTTGGTATTGGCGCACGGGCCAAATACCTCCTTGTTCTTGGCCATAGACCAATTGGGGTTGTGCAGCTTGTGTGCTGCGTTAAAATGCTCTAACCGGCTTACGTATACCATTAATTGAATCGGTAATTCTTTCTACGCAGCAAATATACGAAGAAAGGCACACCAAAGAACGAAGTCACAATGCCCACCGGTAAACCGGCTGGCGGGTACAGCAGCCGCGAGATCAAATCACACACTACCAGAAACAGGCCGCCCCCTAACGCGCAGGCCGCCAGGTTCAACCGGCTGGTGGTGCCCAGCAGGGCCCGTATTACATGCGGCACCATGAGCCCCACAAACCCCACAGGGCCGGAAAAAGCCACCGCAAAGCCTGTCACCACAGACACCGTCACCAGCATCACCCATCTGATCCTGCGCACATCCAGCCCCAGCGTCTCTGCCCTCTCGGTGCCCAGCAGCAATACATTAAGGTGGCGCTGCAGAAAAAAGAACAGCACCAGGGAGAGCACCAGCGCCGTGGCCGGGTATCCCAGGTTGGTCCAATCTGCCTTCTCAAACCCGCCCATGCTCCAGAACACCACAGATTTCAGCTGGCTCTCAGACTCAGACAGGAACATGATCAGGCTCACCAGCGCCACCAGCAGCGAACTCAAGGCAATGCCCACCAACAGCATCTGGCTGGGAACCAGCTGCCCACGCCGCGACCCCAGCACCACCACCACCAGCGTTACCCCAAAGGAGCCCAGCAGCGCAAAAAATGGAGGCATGTAAAACCCCAGGAAAGTTAGATCTGCAAACAGGTAAAAACTGATGGAAGCCCCCAGTGATGCCCCAGACGCTGTTCCCAGCAAATAGGGGTCGGCCAGGGCATTGTTCACCAGCGCCTGCATGAGGTAACCCGCAAACGCCAGGGAGGCTCCCGTTAGAAACGCTAACAGCAGGCGCGGCAACCGCAGGTGTATGATGCTGTAATGCGCCGCATCACTGGCCTCATATGAAACAAACGCCTCCAGAATGGTGCTGAACGGCGTGCTAATGCTCCCAACCCGCAGGCTCAGGAAAAACCCCAGGGTCAGCAACAGCAGCAAACACAGAAATACCCAGGCTGTTTTTCTCACGGCAGCACCTTTTTTAGTTCCTCAATACTTTGCACCACCCGTGGGCTGGGGCGGGCTAGCAGGTCATCGGTTACGTCAAAAATGCGTTTGTTCTTATAGGCGTTAATGCGCCTAAGCTCTGGGTACAGCGAGAAAAATGTCTTCTCATAATGGTCAAAGCTGCCCCCAATGATCACATCTGGGTTCATTTTCAGGATATATTCCCGGGTAAGCGCCGGAAAAGCCTGCGCAAATTTTTCCTCTACGGCATTTCTGGCTCCGGCAAAGGAAAGTTTGTCTGTCAAAATAGTATTGCGGCCATACACGTAAATAGGGTCCCGCCATGTAATAGCCAATACGCGGGGCTTAGGGGCCCGGCCTGAATCTGCCGCCAACGCCTTCAGCCGTAGCTGCAGCGAGTCTGCCACTGCGTTTGCCTGCTCCTCCCGCTGCAGCAACCGCCCCAAGTCCCGTATGCCGCGCAGCACATCTGCCACACTGTCATACGCCTGGTAATAGATAGGAATGTGGAGCTTCTCCACCTGCGCCGCCACCTCTGCTGAGATGATTCCTTCAGTGGCGAACACCACCTGGGGGTTCAGGGCCAGCAGCCGCTCATAGTCCATGGGGTAATTGTTGAGGACCGGCTTGGCCAGGGCGGCAGCCGGATAGTCACAGTTCTGGGTTCGGGCAATGATAGTCCCGGTATCAGCCACGGCAAACAGCATCTCAGTCATAGACGGTGCCAACCCCAGAATACGGGTCGGTTTTACCGGTAGCGTCACCTTACGGCCCAAATCATCTGTCACCGTGTGCAGGGTGGCGTCAGCAGACGTAGCAGGGCCTTGCCTTTTAGATTCACAGGCGAAAAACAACGCCACACACAACGCATACAACGGCAGGCTTTTCTTCGCCTTATAGATAATCTGATACTTCACGTGGGTACTATAAATTCAGGGTAAGCCCCAAAGATACAGCATTTGCTTCAAGAGAAGTACCCTGTCTGGAACATGAACCCCGTGCCAGATTTTCCCCAATGGGAATACTACTTCCCTCCTCCTGCGGGAGCTTGCTCCGCAGAAGCCGCAGCCCCCCAGGAACTTAACGGGAGCACGGGCAGGCGGCCGAGGTTAACCCCCAGAGGTTTGGAAAGAACGGGAGAGGGCGCACCTGCTCTTAGGAATAACGGGCCAGGGAAGTTCCCACATTCTGACGGAGAACGTTTCGCTTAGCGCCGCCCCCAGGCGGGGAAGGAGCAGAAATGCGTAGTGCAGCTGGTGTGAACACCTCTTTTTGCCCCTTTTTAGGGGCGAGTAGGGCAACTCTTGAAAAACCCCATGCAGGTACATTCCTGTTTTGGGGCTGTTTTTCAGAAAACAGCCCCAAAACAGGAATTGAGGTGGGCACCGCCCTCCCCGCAACATCTCGCCCGCTGAAACTTTCGTACCTTTGGCTAGCTTTACGCTTTGAAATAAAGACAACACCATGATAGTAGTAACCGGAGCCGCCGGCTTTATAGCGAGTTGCATGGTCACCAGACTCAACCTCGCCAACTTCAATGATATAGTAGTAGTAGACAACTTCTCCATTGCCAAGAAAATGGCCAACCTGGAGGGGAAAAAAATCAAGGAGTTTGTTGACCGAAACGACTTCTTTGACTGGCTGGACAAAAACTACGAGGAGGTGGAGTTCATCTTTCACCTGGGCGCGCGCACAGATACCTCTGAGTTCAACTACGAGGTTCTCAACCTGCTCAACCTGGACTATTCTAAAAAAGTCTGGAACGCCTGCTGCGAATACCAGATTCCGCTGGTGTACGCCTCATCTGCGGCTACTTACGGCTCTGGCACGCTGGGCTATGATGATGACGAGAACATGATTCCGTTGCTGCAGCCGCTCAACCCGTATGGCGAGTCTAAGAACGACTTTGACAAATGGGCACTGGAACAGACGGCCAAACCGTTTTTCTGGGTAGGCTTGAAGTTCTTCAATGTGTATGGCCCCAATGAGTACCACAAGGGCCGCATGGGCTCTGTGGTGATGCACGCCTTCAACTCCATCAGTGACTCTGGCCGCCTCACCTTGTTCCGGTCACATAACCCAGATTTTGAAGACGGAAAGCAGATGCGGGATTTTGTGTACGTGAAAGACGTGGTTGAAGTGATGTACTGGCTCATGCACCACCGCAAAAACTCAGGCATCTACAACCTGGGCAGCGGGGAGGCGCGTACGTTCCTGGACCTGGCCTTCAATACGTTTTCGGCCATGGGCCGGGAAATCAACGTTGATTTCAAAGACACCCCGGAGGATATCAGAGACAAGTACCAGTATTTTACCCAGGCCAACATGAACAAGCTGCGGTCTATTGGGTATGACCAGCCTTTTCATACGCTGGAGCAAGGGGTGCAGGACTACGTTCAGAACTACCTCACCTCAAACGCTTACTATTAGACCTATCAGCTGCGCGCCTACTATGGGTAGGCGCGCAGCTGTTTTAGGGCTGTTTTTGTAAAAACAGCCCTAAAACGGCAATGTGTTTGGAGAAGGCAAAGCTGGCGGTAGCTGCTCGTATAACTACTGATTTTTCTTCTGCCCCGGGGTTTGGTTTAACAAGACGCCCATTAATTTCCGTAGAAAGGCCATGACCTCAGAGACCACTCCCACTACATCCCCCTACCTGGAAATGCCCAATGATGTACGGGTAGAGTCTTGGGAAGAACTACAGCGCGAGCTCTTCCGTGATTCCTGGGATGACAAAATCAACCGGTACCGCTCCCCGTATGTGTTCCGGGGGCTATGGAATAAAAACTACGGCCTCAAGACCAGCCTCATGCGCATTGGCGGGGACTACCCCAAACTGGAGCCCCACCTGCTCCGGAATTTCAGGAAATACGCCCGTGGCACCAGCTTCACCGAGTCTGGAGAGTCTATCTGGAACTGGCTGGCCGTTGCCCAGCACCACGGCCTGCCCACCCGCCTGCTGGACTGGACGTACTCGCCGTACGTGGCGCTGCATTTTGCCACGGCAGACCTGAACAACTTTCATGAAGACGGGGTGATCTGGTGCGTGAACTACGTAAAGTCAACTGATTACCTGCCAGAGGAATTGAAGAAGGCCATTAGGCAGGAAGGCTCTAACGTATTCACCCCCGAGGTGCTGGAGCCCGTGGCCCCCACCCTCAAAAGCCTGAGCGAGTTTCAGACAGAGCCGTTTGTGATGTTTCTGGAGCCGCCGTCACTAGATGAGCGCATTGTGCACCAGTACGCCCTGTTCTCCATGATGTCAACCCCAGACGCCCTGCTCTGCCGCTGGCTCGCAGAGCAGCCTGAACTGTACTACCGGCTCATCATTCCCACTTATCTGAAATGGGAAATCCGGGACAAACTGGACCAAGCCAACATTACCGAGCGCGTGCTGTTTCCTGGGTTAACCGGCATCAGTGCATGGCTGAGACGGCATTATACCACCACGTAATTCATTAAGAATTGGGAGTTAAAAATTGAAAATTAGTTTCTGTTTTTGGCCTGTTTTCAAGAAAACAGGCCAAAAACAGAAGGAAGCATGCGGTCAGGGAAAACTAATTCCTAATTCCTAATTCCTAATTCCTAATTCCTAATTCCTAATTCCTAATTCCTAATTCCTAATTAAAAAAGCACTGATACCTGCATTCTGCCGGTGTGAATGGTTCTGACGCCTTGGGGTTTACGGCCGTCATAGTCCAGGGTGATGTTGAGGCCGTTGGTGAGGCGCTGCTGCACGGCCAGGTTCCAGGTGAGGTTGTTGCCGGGCTGGAAACCGTTAAGCATCTCAAACGCCACCGGTGAGTTAATCTGGCCGGTATAGTTAATTTTGATGTATTTCACCACGCCGGCCACTGTACGCTTGCCTACCTGGCTGAGCCGCACCTCACTGCCGAACTCATGAAACCGGGCCTCCTCCTGCGCCCCCTGCTCGTTTTCCTTGTCCATCCACTGGTAGGTGCCGGTGAACCGGATCTTTGTGTTGGGTTGGTAAGACAGCTCAGGCGTGGCCTCCCAGGACCTGATCAGGAAATTTTTGGTGGTCAGGTAATTAGAGGAGCTCTCCCGCTTAAAGCGGGTCACGTTGAGTCGGCTGGAAAAAACCTCCGTCAGGTTAACCCTGAACAGCATTTGCTGGCTGCTGTTGAGGCGTACATCTGTGCCGTTGGTGAGCAGGATTTTCTGCAGGCTCTGCTGCACCGTCCACTCCACCCCGTATTTGGGGTTGCTCCGGTTAAAGTATAATGTATTGCGGTAAGAGCGGGTCAGCGAGAGCAGCGATGTATCAGCAAAATTGAGGCTGAACGGGTTGAAGCGGCTGCGCAGGTCATCATCTGTGGTGCGTTTGTCTATGGCCACAAAAGAGAGGGCAGAGAATTTGGAGGCCATGCGCTTTACCCAGCTTTCTGCGCGCTGCCACTGCCGGGGCAAACTGCTGTTGAGCCGGTAGGTGAAATTGTTGGTGTAGGCCAGCACATACTCATCTGTGGGAATGAACAACCGCACATAATTTCGCCGGTACGGCGGATCTGTGGGTTGGGCCTCAAAGAACTCATTCAGGTCCTGCTGCCCATCCTGGTTCAGGTCTTCAAAATAATGAGTTCCCTGCCCCGGCACCGTTTCCACAAACTGGTATTCGCGCTTCAGCTCCCTACCGGTGCCAATGGCGTAGCTTAACTCTGAGCGCAGGTTACGGTCAAAGAAGTCTCCCACCCAGTCAATTTTAGAAAGCACGCTGGTTTCTGGCAGGCTGTCACGGGCCTGCACATTTCTGAAGGTGAGCAGCGCGTTGATCTGGTGGTTGTTCCTGACAATGGTACTGGCGCTGAAGTTGTAGGTGTTGGCCATCTGCTTGTTGCCCAGCTCCCCGTTCTCTGGCCGCCAATCTACCCGGCGACTGTATTCGGCCCTGAATTTTACCTTTGCCGTATCTGCGCTCTGCAGAAAAAACAGGTGGTCATCAAAATAGTTGGCAGAGGCAACCAGCTGTTCATTCAGTTTAGACGTGACCCGGTTTTTATCAAAGCGGTATACGTAGCCGGGGGTGAAAAAGCGGGTAGGGTACTGCACGCCTATCTCTCCGCGCACCCATTCAGCCCTGGTATCAACCAGCTCATTGTTCATGAGAAACAGGTTGGTTCTGAGTTCCAGCCTTTTCACGGTCTGCCCTAGTTCCAACAGATGCTGGGTGCCATCTACCTCACTGGGCCGGTAGCGGCGGTTGAGCTTGTAGTTCAGATAATTTCTGGCATCCCGCACGCCCCCCACTGAGAAAGAGAGAATATGGTCTTCAATTCTGGACTGCCGGGCTGAGGTGGTGTTGGTGGGGCTGTTCCAGTCACGGTCAAACTCAATGTCACGGTAGCGGTCTATGGGCGCGAAGTTAGGATCTGTGTATTCATACGCCAGCGCACTCTGCAGTTTGTACGGCCCCAGAAATTTTATAGTGCGGTCACCTACCTGATAGCCCACTCTGAGGGCTTTGCCCTGGTCATCTTCAGAATCCTGTTTTGAGAAGCGGTTCAGATCATTCCTGGAGCCCGCTACTTCCAGAAAAACTTCTGCTTTGGGGTCTACAGACCAGATCCCGCCCAGGGTCATCATCTGCTTCTGAATGGGCGTGGGCAGAATACGCACCGGCTCATACCGCCCCTGCGGCACCCCGTTCACCGGCTCCACCCATTGGTACACGCGTCCGTTCACGGTAGTGTTCAGCAGGTTGTAATTGCCCTGCCCAGCCCCTACCTCAGTAAAACTAACGGCATACAGAGTTACCGTTGAGTCTGTGGTGTACTCATAGATATTGAAACTGCCGCTGGCGGTCTGCACCTCTTTTAGCTGGTAGAGCACCTGGTTACGGCTGTATTTCACCTGCTCTGCCCCAGAGGAGACCGCCTGCTGCAGGTCATCCCCAATCTGAGTGAGCAGCCGCTTCTGGTCATTGTTCAGGTTCAGCAGCAGCGGGCTGTTCTGGTTGTCTGCCTCATTGTAGAAGTTACCGTACACCTTGAACCTGCCCATGTTCTGGTAATGGTTGGCGTGCAGCACGGTGCGGGTGTAATTCTGGTCAGAATATTCAAAATCAACCCTGATGCGGGAGTTGCGCGTGATGATCCACTTTGGGGTAAAGGTAATCTCAGCCTGGTTGTAGTCAATTACATAGTCATAGTCAAAGCCGCGCGTGAGCAGTTTCCCGTCCAGGTAAACCCGTTCTGAGTTGGCCAGGACAATGATAAACCGTTCCCCGTTGGGCCCGCGCAGACGGTACGGCCCCTGCACACTTTCAAGGGGCGTGATGATCTCTGAGGCGAATTTACCCTTGGCCACTGACGCCGCCACCGCCGTAGAGCTCTCCCAACCTTTCTTGCCCCGGTTCACCTCCAGGGCCCCTCCCTGTACGTTTTTGTAAAACCTCAGAAAATGGGATACCGGGCGGTTTCTCAGGACCACATCACCACCGGTCAACGTCCAGAGCCGGTGCTGCAGCGTGATGAAAACCCGGTCAAACTCCTGTAGCTGCTGGGTATTGCCTTCGGGCTGAAAGGGAATGTTCTGGTCAGTGATAGAGGCGGTGATGTCAATCTCCTCAGTCAGTTTGCCTTCCAGCTGCAGGTTCAGGGCAGAATTCACAAATACGTTCTGCGTGTTCCCCACTGATACGCCGCGGGAGATACTACCCGTTTTGTTCAGACCCGGTGTTTTGAACAGCTCCTCCCGGGCCGCCTGCGGCTCAAACACATTCTGCCGCTCAAACTCTGCTGAATCCAGCAGTCTGACGTCCCGTTTAAATTTTACCGCCGCCAGGTTCACCGGCAGCACCCGGTAGCAAATCAACACAGAGTCTGTTTTTGACCTGTTTTCAGGAAAACGGGCCAAAAACGCCCCTTCTCCCCGGGCAATAAGCGAATCTGGGAAAAGCCTGGGGGTGACGGCAGGCGGGGGCAGATGCATGAACTGGAACAGGCCGGAGGCCGGGTCATAGAGAAAAGACATAGGCCGAAGCACCTGCCGGCTATCAAAAAACTGCAGGCTTTCCTCGGCAATAGTCAAGGAGTCCAGCTGAAAGGCCCCCTCCTGCAGCAGTACCCACTTGCACCGCTGGTTAGAAAGTGTCTGCCCTTGCGTGGAGGAAGCTACTGCCAGGCTTAGCAGCAGCAACAGCACAATTCCCCACCCGTACCTCATGGCTGCACCACCGGCAGTTTCAGGAAGAATGTGGTCCCCACATTCTCCTCGGTCTCAAACCAGATAGAACCGCCAATGGCTTCTACCCCTTTCCTCACCACTGCCAGCCCTATGCCTGAACCGGAGTACTTGGTACTGAAATTAGGTACAAAAATCTTAGGCTGCACCTCCGGTGGAATACCAGAGCCGTTGTCCTGTACCGCCACCAGCACCCAGTGCGGCTCTGAGGGCTGCACCCGCACCTGAATTTCTGGCCTGCGGGAAGAAGGTACCGCCTGCAGCGCGTTCAACAGTAAATTGTTGAAGATCCTGATGAGCTGGTTTTCATCTGCTTTTACCAGAATAGTTGCAGGCGGCATCTCCAGCTGCACCCGGTGCTGCTGGGGGTTAAGGTGCAGGTCTGCGGCCCTCTTTACCAGGTCATTCAGTTCCAGCACCTCCAGTTTGAGGTCTGGCATAGAGGTAAAGTTGGAGAATGAGGTGGCAATATCGCCCAGAACATCAATCTGGGTGATCATGGTCTTGGAAATTTTCTCCACCAGCTCCTCCATGTTGCTGCGGCCCTCCTGCATGGCCTTTCTCAGGTACTGCAATGAAAGCTTCATGGGCGTGAGCGGGTTCTTTATCTCATGGGCCACCTGCCGGGCCATCTCTTTCCAGGCGGCCTCTTTCTCCCGCAGCGCCAGTTCCTGCTTGCTTTCTTCCAGCTTCTGCAGCATCTGGTTGTACTCCCGCACCAGCAACCCAATCTCATCTGATGACTCATACACCAGTTTCTCATTCTGGCCGGTGAGGGTGGTGCGCTTCAGGCGGTCAGTGAGTAGTTTCAGGGGCACCGTCAGGGCGCGGGTGGCGGCATAACTGACCAGCACAAACACCAGGAACAAGACGGTGAAAATGTTCAGGATGGTGGTAATGAGCTGGATGAGCTTCGCATTAAGCTCTTTCTCTGCGTCAAAAAACGGTATTCCCAGATACCCCTGGGGGCTTTCAGTGGGGCTGTTGCGCAAGGGCACATAGATGGCGCTGTAAGGCAGGCTGCCGGCTTTCTCTTGCAGCAGCACCCGGTTGAGTCCCTGCTCTTTCAAGACACTGATGGCTTGCGGGTTGAGGCGGGTGGAGATTACCCCGGCCTCAAACAGAGCTGGCTGGCTGGAGATTCTCAACTGCCCCTGGGCGTCATAAAAATTCAATTCAGACTGCGCCAGGGCGGCCAACCGGCTAACCCTTCGGCTCAAAGAATCTGGCCTGCTTTTGAACAGCGTATGCCCCCAGTTGCTGGTTTGGATGTTCTGCCGCACAAATTCCCCCTGCTCCAGGTAGCTGCGCACCATGTCTTGCCGGTATGAATCTGTCACCAGACTCCCAATGGTCAAACTTACTATCACCAAGGGCACCAGAATGCCCAGGTTCAGGAACAGCTGAATTTTTGTTCCGAAGGTAGAGGCAATCACCTGCACCAGCCGCCCACGGTACAAGATCACCACGGCCAGCAAAGCAAAGAGCACCAGGGTGTGGACCAGAAACTGAAAGGAGAAATTTGAAAGCCAGGACCGGAAACCGTAGGCCGGGGTGCTCACCACGGCCACCGTCCCGTTTCCAGAAACAGCCCCCAGGTGGTGGTAATCTGCCAACGTAAGCCCCTGGCTAAAGAGCAGCGGCACCTGAAACAGCTGGGGAGAGAAGTACCGGCTGTATTCAAAGTAGCCTTCGGTCTTGAGCCAACGACCGTTTCGCCAGAGCCCATAACTGCTCCCCGGGATAGAATTAGGCTGTGAACTCTTACGTTCTACCAGCAACTCAGGCAAGACACTGTTGGGAGCGGCTAATTTGGGGGTAACCTCCAGCACCAGGGTCATCCATTGCACCGGGTTCACCGCCATCCTGATTTCCTGCAGGTAGGTGAATTTGCCTGGCTCCGTCTCAGATTTAATCAGCAACTGCCCTTTCTGATTTGTGTTTTTTGCTTTTGGGGCCCAGTAGCGGGCGTAAGAATGCCAGTTGGTCAGGGTATCTGTAAAGGAAAGCGCCTGGCCGTTGATATCAAACAGCCGAAGTGTAATGGCGTAATTCTCCTCCAGATTCTGCAGATACTGCCTCCTTATCTTCTGGTCCAGGAAATTCAGGTTGATCCAGGGGGCCCTTAACACGTGCCGGATCATGGGGTCTTTCCCAATCTCCTCAGCGGCCTGCGCTAAAAAATACTCTGCCTCATCATCCCGGTCTTTCAAGAGCTGACTCACTACCCGCTGCTTGTCTTGCCGGTGCTGTTGGGCGTGCAGGTCATACAACGCGGCTGCGCCCAGACTGGCCCCAAGAATGTTCAACAGAAACACACTGGAATAAATACCGGCACGCCTGCCCAACTCCCTGTGTAGTTGCTCCCACCCCACCAGGGTGGCACTGGCCAGTAAAACCACCCAATTGCCACTGGGGGCATCCCGCCAAAAAGCCCACACCAGGGCCATGGCCAGAACGGTCACCCATGAAAAGGCAAAAGCGCGCTTGCCGCCAGGACTGAAGGGCAACCAGTTCAACAACAGGCGCAGCACCCAGCTTAGGGCTAAGGTATGCATCACCATGACCAGAAAGATCATGGTCTTTTCTAAGCTGAAGGAGACACTTTTTGAAATATCTAGGGTAGGCTGGGTATTGATCCCAATGCTGCTATAGGTTTCATACCAGCTAATAATGACCAGGGTGATCAGAGTGCCCAGGCCAATACTTGCCCAAATCTGTTTTTGACCTGTTTTTTGAAAATCAGGCTGAAAACGGATGGCCCGGCAAAACCAATACACCTGCATGGCAATGGCCAACAGGCAGAGCTCGTTTAACAGAAGATCCCCCAAAGAGGGCGACCACCAGCCGGCGGCATATACCCGGGGGCTGAAGAGGTTCATCTCCAGCACGCTGTTGGGGAAATTAAACAGGAGCATTGTTCCCCGGAGGGCAATTACCCCAATGATAGAACTCCACAGGGACCACATGAGATGCCCTTCCTGCTTCCATCTTCTTCGCAGGGTCAGCAGGAAGAGCAGGGCCATCAGCAAGGCCAGCGCATACAAGGCAAAGGTCCACTTACTGGCGTGCAGCCAATCTGCCGGGTCCATGACAATGATGGAGAACAGGTAATTCCCTTGTGCATCTACCACTGGCACGGCATTTTTAGACCGCTCAGCCTGCAGAGAGGCGGCATGGTCTTCAAAGATTACCGGGTTTAGCCCGTTGTGGAGAAAGGTATTGCTAATCCCGTACTTGATTTCCAGGGGAATTACTGCCACCAGGGTATAGGTGCCAGAAGGACGGTAAGTCACGGTGAGAAAACGCCCGAAACGGTTTGCCTGCATTTCCACCTCGCGCCGCAGGTTTATGAGATCAAGCTCTGGCCGCAGGGTATGGTCAGACCAGAAGACAAGTTTGTTTTTCTGGAAGATAAAAACTGGCAAACTGGCTTTCACCAGGTTTTTGGAAAAAAAACCAGTCTCTACCGGCAGGGCACTGGCTAATTGGGTGAGCTCCTGCCTGGCCTGTTCCACGTGGTTCTGCACCCGTTCCCGCACCTCTCTGGCCATTTCCCGCTCAGGTGCCTCTAACAGCTCCCGCTGCACACTTACCTGCAGAAGAAGACCCACCGCGCCAAACAGCACCGCAGCAAACAAGAAGAAAAAAGGAATATTACGAGTAAACTTCAAGGCCGCCTTTTTTTCCGAATTTAGCCATATTACGGGCAAAATGCTCAGAAGTCACCCGCAAAACAGAATTAAGCTGCAGCAGCTTTCTGTTTTTTGCCTGTTTTTAAGAAAACAGGCCAAAAACGCAAATCAGGAAAAGCTCTGCGCAAGCCCTGGTGTGACCGTTACATTTAAACGAAGGCTTATCGTTTATATTTGGGGTCAAAGGAGACGCTCCCGAATAAATAAAGCATTAACACGCGGGCATACCGGAAAAGCACAGGCGTTAGCAAAATCACGGTACCGGCTACAGCCGTCAAATAAACCCAGGTAGGCGGGTCATTGGCCAGAAAATAAAGGCTCACTCCTACTATCAGCACAATCAGCACAGAAAGGCCATAGCTCATATACATGGCTCCCCAATAAAAGCCCAGTTCAATCTCATACCTGAAGCCACAAAACGGGCATTTTTCAGGCATCTGGTCAAACTTTTTAAGGTTCAGGGCAGAATGCGTAAACATTTCACCTTGGTGACATCTGGGGCAACGCATTGCCAAGCCGGCCTTCACATGCTCCCCGGCACCCATTATTTCTTTTTGCTGTAACGGTACCAAAAGAAGCCTACGCACCCAATCAACACGTACGGCACAGCCATTAAATACAGGATCCCTTTGTTCAGCCCGTTCGCAATTGTGTCTGTGGGACCGCCGCTAGATGACTCAACTGAGGCCCGGCACATTGCGCACTGCGCCTCTGCCGGGATTACACTTAGCAACAGGGCCATCACCACCACTACGCCTGTTAAATAATAGATATAGTTTCTGTTCATCATCGCTTCCCTTTAATCTTTCTCAATAACACGAGCGGCCATCAGAAGTTTCACACATAATAAGGTGAAATCATCAAATATACCAGCACACCGGTTACAGCCACATATAACCATAACGGAAAGGTCCAGCGGGAAACCTTCCTATGCCTGGCGTTCTGTTCAGATAACGCAAAATACACTGACAGTAGTACCAATGGCACAATGACGGCAGCCAGAACAATATGGGTAATCAGAATGAAATAGTAAATGCCTTTGATAAGCCCTTCTCCGCCGTAAGGCGTAGGAGCAGCCTGATAGTGATAGGTTACATAAGAGATTAAAAAGAAAGCAGAAAGCACAAAAGCTGTGGTCATAGCAAACCGGTGATACCTTCTGTTCCCTTTCTTAATATACCGGTACCCCACTACCAGTGAAATAGCCGTTAAAGAATTGAGGACCGCATGCAGTTTAGGAAGGAAGGACACATCCAGATCTCCTAACTTGCCTGTCTGTGGCATAAAAAGCAAAAATGCCACCAGCAACGGCACCACTACTGAAAGAATGGCAATCAGGATCAAGTACCGGGAATCGTTTGGGTGTTGAATGGTTTTATTTTCCATGGTCTGTTTCGTACTCTGAAAGGAGCACGTTAATTTCTGTAATCAATCTGTCAATTTCCTTGGCGCTGGTTCCATCATAAATGCCGCGTATCCGCTTTTGCTTGTCAACCAGCATTAACTGTTTGTGCAGTTCCAGTTCAGCACTGTCTCCCGCCGCAGCTACAACTGGCAGCTTAAACCCTTGAGCAGCTAAGGCCTGGATTTGGGGTTTAGGCCCTGTGAGAAAAATCCACCGGGAGGGGTCTGCCCTAAAGCTGTCACTGTATTCTTTCAGTTGCGGGACCAGGTCTTGCTCAGGATTTACGGTGAAAGAAACAAGCCTTACATCTGGTTGAAACCGAAATGCATCATGCACACGCGCCAGCTGGGTGCTGACCTGTTTACAGATACCCTGGCAGGAAGTATAGAAGAAATTGGCAACAAACACTTTGCCCTGAAGTTCTTTTTGGGAGAAAGAGGCGCCCGTCTGGGAAGTGAAGGAGAAGGGGGGAACTTTGTGGTAGAGGGTGTCAAACTGCCACTGACCTTGCACCAAAGTTGAATCTACCGTTGCCGGAAAATAAGTTCGGAGTGAATATCTATTCACTCCGAACATCTTAAGGAATAAAAAGGCCAATACCGGTACCAATAGAACAGCACCAAGTATCAGGGCTTTTTTTGGACTCATTTATTTGAAGTAATTGTACACTGAATCTCCGTAGAAAGTGCCTTCTACCAAAAGAGCCACCAGTAACCAGCATAAAAGAATGGTTGGTACCAGAATAGCCCAGATTAAGCCTTTAGTCTCATGCTTCAAGTGCATGAATTCCCCAACAATGTAAAACGCCTTCAGGATAGTTAAGCCAATAAAGATGGCATTACGCAACGTACCTGCTTCCATCATGAACGCGAAGGCAAATTCAATTGCAGTAATGACGCAAAGGATGACAAAGGTCTTCCAGATAGCTTTGGTCTGTGCTTTAGGAATGTCTCCTACATGACCATGATCTTCATTATGATGAGAATGTGCTGCCATATCTAGTCAAATTATCAAGTCAAACAAATTACACTAAGTAGAAGAAGGTAAATACAAACACCCACACCAAGTCTACAAAGTGCCAGTAAAGACCAACTTTCTCTACCATCTCATAGTGTCCTCTTCTATGGTAAACACCGTTCACAGTATTAAAGAAAATCAGGATCAACAATACTACCCCACTGAATACGTGTGTGCCGTGGAAACCAGTAATGAAGAAAAACAAGTCAGCAAACAATGGGGGCCCGTACTGGTTCACAATAAGGTTGGCTCCATAAATCACACTTCCATCTGCCAGTTTCATACCCTCATCTGTTCCGGCAATAAAGTGGCTCCACTCCCACGCCTGGCAACCAAGGAACATAGAACCAAACAAGATGGTCCACAACAACCATTTCTGCACATCATTCTTGTCCATACGGTGACCTGCCTCAACCGCTAACACCATGGTAACAGAAGAAAGGATCAGGATCATGGTCATTAGGGCCACAAACGCTAAGGGCCAGTCTACCCCATGGAAAAAAGGAAACGCGTTGAAAACTTTTTCAGGGATTGGCCACCATTCTGTAGAGAAAGTGAACGCCTCTGGCGTACCTTCATAGGCATGGTGCCGATGGCGAGCAAGCCCGTAAGTAGTCAAAAAAGCACCAAAGGTAAAGGCATCTGACAAGAGGAAAAACCACATCATCAGTTTCCCATAACTCGCCTTAAAGGGCTCGTTACCTCCATCCCAAGTGCCGGTTTTAGGCTGCTCAAATGTTGTTGTTTGCGACATATGTGTTAGAGAATTATTAATGGTTCAACGTTAGAAAAATATACAGGTAGATCCACAGAGCCCCTAAAAAGTGCCAGTAGATGGTACATAGTTCAATTCGGGTAAGGTTTTTAGAGTGTACCCGGTACCTGAGCGCCGAAATTACTACAATAATTAGAAAAATTAAGCCAGTGACCAGGTGAAATGCGTGCACCCCTGTTAATACATACAGAAATGAGCCCGCAGGGTTGGAGGTACTTCCCCCAAAAAACACGTTATTACGCACCAGCTCGGCCCATCCCTCCCATTGTCCTATGAGAAAAGCGGTTCCGGCAATAAAAGTGAGGATGAGCCCCAGTCTAACATTTTTGATGTTATCTTTCTTTGCAGACACATAGGCCCATTGCATGAACACACTACTCAAAATCAAAATGATGGTATTGATCAACAAGACAGAAGGAAGGTCATACTCCAGCCAATTGCCTTCTTCCCGCCGAACAATATAGGCACTGGTAAAGGCTGCAAACATCATCAGGATGCTTACAATAAGCAACCAGAGAATGAATTTAAGCGGATTAACCCGTCTGTGTTCAGTTTGTATTTCTGTATTAGCTACCATGTTAAAACACTCTTAAAGTCTATCTACCACAAACGCAATCTGTACTATGGGCAAGTACAGGAATGACCCAAACATAATATTCATGGCCGCACGTTTAGAACAGGTATGCATGAGATAGAAAGTCTGCATTAAAAAAAGAACCCCACATACCACTGCCACAAAAGCAGACGTTTTACCGGCCATCCCAAACTGCAAAGGCAACAGCCCCAGCGGAATCAGCAGTAAAGTATAGATCATGATCTGAATAGCGGTTTTCAAGTTTTTACCACCCGCCATGGGGAGCATTTTGAAACCCGCCTTTTTATAATCATCATCTAACACCCAGGCAATAGCCCAAAAATGGGGGAATTGCCAGATAAACTGTATTCCGAACAAGATTAAAGCCTCAACCCCTACATAACCTGTTCCCGCTACCCAGCCAATCAGAGGAGGAAGCGCCCCTGGTATGGCCCCCACAAATACACAAATGGGCGAAATACGCTTTAAAGGGGTATAAAAAAATCCGTATAACAAAAGAGACAGAAAGGAGAGCATGGCAGACAGCCAGTTGAAATAAAACCCTAACAGGGCTATTCCGGCAACTCCTAACACCAGACAATACACGGTAGCTTCTGTTACTGTCAAAACACCCTTTGGCAAAGGTCTTTTTGCAGTGCGTTTCATCAGTTTATCCAGATCCTTTTCCAGAATCTGGTTAATAATATTGGCAGAACCAGTCACTAACAAACCGGCTAACATGACCAGGCAAGTATCTACCCAACGCCCATCTGGCCTTCCTAAAAGAAAACCAATGGCACTGGAAAAAGCCACCACTGAAGATAGCCTCAACTTCAATAACTGTATATAGGCAGATACTTTACTCATGGCCGTTGATGCCTGCGTACTTGATGCTATTTCTTGTACGAACATAAACTAGTTTATGCCACCAGCTGCGCTGGTTGACGTTTAGGTTTCTGAGCATAGAAGTAATACATGAGCAGCAGAAATTGAACCCCAAAGAGAGCGGTTCCTAATAAGAGATGTAGAGGCTGTACAACCGCCGGGAGCGCAAAATTAGCCAACACCACACCCAATAAAATTTCCGCCCCTATACAAGTTAAGATCCATACTGCCATCCTTTGCATTCCCCTGTGCCCTAACTGCTTCACAAAATAAAATAGCGCCACATTTAGCAATACCACCAAAATGGAGAGCGACCTGTGCACGTAGAAAGATGCTCCTAATTGGCTGATCCACGTCTCCCGCTGCTGATTGCTTAAATTGAAAGCTACTATATCCACCTGCTCCCTAACCTGTGTACCCAGAATTACCTGTACAAAAGTCAGAAGCAAAGCCCCGCCTAGCATCCATTTTAATGATCCAGATGATAGAACCGGCTGCTGATAAACTTCATGCCTTTTCGCCCTCACCACAATATAAATGAGAAGAGCCACCAAAAACAACGCCAATGCCATGTGCAGGGTCACCATTTCTGGCAAAAGGTTTGTTGACACAACCAACGATCCAAGCCAAGCCTGAAAAACAACCAGAAGTAAAGAAGCCACGGCACCCCAAAATAACTTTGGGTCATTTCTTAAAAAAGGAAATGCGGCAAGAACAGTTAAGAAGATTAAAATCCCAATGACCACTCCCACTAACCTGTTTATATATTCAATCCAGGTTTTGGTGACGTTGAATTCGGATTCTATATATTGGGAAGGATGGGCAAAAATTTCCTGAGCCACCTCAGAAAAACCTACCCTTTCCAGCACCTTCGCTATTCTTTGATTTTTCTGTATGCGTTTCTCTTTGTAGACCTCCAGATAATCAGAAGGCAGCTCGTTTAAACTAGTGGGGGGGACCCACGTTCCAAAGCACTTAGGCCAATCTGGGCAACCCATGCCAGACCCAGTACTACGGACGATCCCCCCTACTAGTATTAGAAAATAAACAGAAGCAATGGTTAAAAACCCTATATTTCTAAACCTTTTACTTCTAAAAGATTCTTTTCCCATTCGTTAAAACTCGTCTCTCTCGTGAGGCAAGTTAGAAGACTGTGTCTGTGAATAAGGCACATTTTGAGGAATAAAATCTTCAGGTGCACCCGGTTTGCTGTAGTCATAAGGCCATCTGTAAACCACTGGTAGCGGTCCAGGCCAGTTTCCATGCCCAGGGTTTACCGGTGTAGTCCACTCCAGGGTGTTTGATTTCCATGGGTTCTCCGTAGCTCTTCTTCCTCTGAATATGCTGTAAAAGAAGTTAAACAGGAAGAACAACTGTGCAAAGAAAACAGCGATAGCAGCAATGGAAATGAAGGAGTTCATATCCAGGAAGGTGCTGAAGGTATCAAATCCAGTCCAGGTATAATATCTTCTTGGGAAACCAGCAATACCCATGTAGTGCATTGGCATGAAGATCAGGTAGGCGCAGATGAAAGTAATCCAGAAGTGAACATAGCCAAGCTTCTCATCCATCATTCTACCAAACATCTTAGGGAACCAGTGGTACACCCCGGCAAACATTCCAAAGAATGCGGCACTACCCATTACCAAGTGGAAGTGAGCTACCACAAAGTAGGTATCATGCAACTGGATATCCAGTGCCGAGTTACCTAAAATGATACCAGTTACTCCACCAGAAATAAACAGTGACACAAATGCCACAGAAAACAGCATGGCTGGTGTGAAGTTGATATTCCCTCTCCAAAGCGTAGCCAACCAGTTAAACACTTTCACCGCAGAAGGAACTGCAATGATGAGGGTCAGGAACATGAACACAGATCCCAGGAATGGATTCATACCTGAAACGAACATGTGGTGAGCCCAAACAATAAAGGAAAGAACGGAAATACCCAACATAGAACCAATCATAGCACGGTAACCGAAAATTGGCTTACGGGCATTGGTAGTGATGACTTCAGATACAATCCCAAATGTTGGAAGTATTACAATGTACACTTCTGGGTGACCTAAGAACCAGAACAAGTGCTGGAACAACACTGGGCTACCTCCCGTGTGAGAAAGCGCCTGCCCCGCTACATAGATATCAGATAAAAAGAAGCTGGTTCCAAATGAACGGTCAAAAATCAGCAACAAAGCAGCGGAGAAGAGAACCGGGAACGCTAACAGACCAAGAACGGCAGTCAGGAAAAATGACCAAATAGTAAGAGGCATTTTTGACATTGACATACCGCGGGTACGCATGTTGATAACCGTAGTAATGTAGTTCACCCCACCCAGCAACTGAGATACAATGAACAGCGCCATACTAATTAACCACATTGTCATCCCTGTTCCAGAACCTGCTATGGCCTGTGGCAGAGCACTCAACGGCGGATAAACCGTCCAGCCACCACCTGCAGGGCCAGTCTCTAAGAAGAGAGAATAGAACATAATCACACTGGCTAAGAAAAAGAACCAGAAGGACAACATGTTCATGAAACCAGAGGCCATGTCACGGGCTCCTAACTGAAGAGGGATCAAGAAGTTACTAAAGGTACCGCTCAATCCTGCAGTCAATACAAAGAACACCATGATGGTACCGTGCATGGTAACTAATGCCAGGTAGAACTCCGGATTCAACTTTCCCCCCTCTACCCATTTACCTAGCAGGGGCTCTAAAAAGTTGAAAGTTGCTTCCGGAAAGCCAAGCTGCATCCGGAAAAGGCTGGATAAGGTTCCACCAATAATTGCCCAGAAAATACCTGCGAACAAAAATTGTTTGGCAATTACCTTATGGTCCTGACTAAAGACGTACTTCGTAATGAAGCTTTCATTGTGATGGTCATCATGATGATCATCGTGCTCTAGATGCACATCTTTATGTAATGAAATATCTGTACTAGACATACAATACTGTTAAGAGATTATAACTATTGTTTTGTAGCAAGACTTGCAGCACCGGCTTCTGAATTTACAGCAACTGCTGCACTGTCAGAGCCACCTCCCTGCAAGGTGGTAGCAAATGTTTTCTTTGACTGAGCCTCTACCCACTTCTTATATTCTTCAGGCTCATCAACCACAAGGATAGTTTTCATGGCAAAGTGACCACGTCCGCACACTTCAGTACAGGCCAGTTCATACTGGAAATCAGGATTACCTGTCTCTGTCTGCATTTCAGCGGTAGTCTTGGTTGGGATAAACCAGAAAGATGTAGGCATACCAGGTACAGCATCCATCTTTACTCTGAAGTGCGGAAGGAACACACTATGAATCACATCTCTTGATCTGATTTTCAATAATACCGGCGTGCCCTTAGGAACGTGGAAAGCACTTGGCTCACCCGGAAAATCATCTGCTGAATTCTGATCAGTCAAATCAATACCAAATTCATTTTCAGCAGTGATCAAAGTATGTTTAACCACACCCAATTTATTGTCTGCCCCAGGGTAGCGGGTCAACCAGTTAAACTGCTTACCCATGATCTCCACCACCACAGCATCCTGAGGGGCCGGGCTGGTAATTTTTGCCCAGGTTTTCCAACCTGAGAAAACCAGCAACGCCATTACAACCGCAGGAATAACTGTCCAGATAATTTCGATCTTGTTGTTATGCGGATAGAAATACGCGCGCTTGCCATCTTGGTGTTGGTACTTGTAGGAGTAAACAAAAAGCAGAATGTGTGTGATGACAAACACAATTCCAATAACCGCCATGGTTAACCAGAACATTTGGTCAATGTCAATTCCATGTACAGAAGCATTAGGAAGAATCATATCTTCTTTGGCATCCATAAAAGACCAAATGAAAAGCCCTCCCATCACAAAGAAGAATACCAATAGAAGAACGGCATTCACTTTGTTGCTTTTGCCAACATCACGTCTATAGCTACCCTTGAAGATAGAAGCCAGAATCTGGATTCTAAATAACAGGTAGAGCGTGACCAGTAATAGGATGATTGATAGTGCTACAGCAATCGTAATCATTATCTGTATCTTTTAAAATGAGTCTTAAACGTGATGATGAACACTTTCTTCCAGGAATGGGTGGTTCACTGGAACCAGAGAGGCTTTGGTCAGCTCTTTAGTATATCTTACCAGGAAGATTCCCAGGAAAGTCAAAGCAGTACCTATCTCTATTAATCCAAAACCACTTTCGGCACGCATAGTTCCCGGCATAATCATCATATAGAAGTCAAACCAGTGTCCAATCAAGATGGCAATACATACAATCTTCAGAACCAGCATCTGTCGCTTTGCGTCTCTGGTCATCAGAACCAGGAACGGGAAAGCAAAGTTGATAAACAGGTTGAAGAAGAAAATCCAGGTGTAATGGTTGTTATTACCTCCTAAACGCTCAATGAAATAGATGGCTTCTTCAGGAATGTTTGCATACCAGTACAGCATGAACTGGGAGAACCAGATGTACGTCCAGAAAATACTGAAACCAAACACAAATTTACCAAGGTCATGCAGGTGATTGGAAGTGACCATTTTCAGGTAGCCATTCTGCTTCAGGAAAATTACGGTCAAGGTGATGGCAGCCAATCCGGAAACCCACCAGCTGGCAAACACATACCAGCCAAACATGGTACTGAACCAGTGGGTGTCAATTGACATCACCCAATCCCAGGCAGACATGGAAGACGTTACCCCAAAGATAACCAGAAAGGTTGCTCCTAATCTAATGCTCTTATTATAATGGTTTAACCCGCCATTCAGATCTTCTGCCAATGATTCTTTTCTCAACCACTTGAAAAATAAGAACCACAACGTGAAATAGGCGATCATTCTGATAGTATAGAACGGAACGTTCAGGAAACCAGATTTACCCGCAATAATAGGGTCATATTTAGGGTTTCCCACCTCAGTGAGTGCATGATCAGTCCAGTGCATGAGGGTGTTGTGCCCTGTAAAGATGATAGGAAGGAGGAACACAAGAAGCATGATGACTCCACCAACTAACAGATAGCTGCCAAGTGCCTCAGGAACTCTCTTAATCACCACAGACCAACCTGCGTAAGCCACATATTGTATAGCCACAAATAGTATACCTACAACAGAGATTCCTGTAAAATACACATTGTTCATCCAAAGGTTGGCCATTAAACGCTGTACCCATCCAGCTCCATGCCCACCAGCTTCAGCTCCGTGGGCATCTCCATGCCCACCGCTAAAATTGGCAGCAATCACAAGACCGGCAACCAGCAGCACCAACCCTATAGCTATCATGAAGAAGAACCTGTTGGTGGTTCTTTTTGAGATACTAAGTCTTTCTTCAGTTATCATTTCAAAAATACCTTTTACGGTTAATTACTACGAATATCCTTAGTAGGATGAACAGTGGTTCCGGTCACCTCGTTGCTGTTTGCATTGGTGCTGGGGCCGTTAGGAGCGTCTTGTACGAGAGATCCGGTATCTGCTTCGGTGTCTGCCTCTACATCAACTTTCCCCTTTTGCAACTGCTGCACATACATCACTATCTTCCAGCGCTCTTCCGGGTTTACCTGCGTACCGTGAGGCATCATACGTCCGCGACCGTTTACAATCACGTGGTAGATGTGGCCAGCGGGCAACGCAGCGTAACGGCCCTGGGTATAATTGGGTACACCTTTAAACTTAGCACCCACTAACCCGTCCCCTGTTCCAGAATCACCATGGCAAGGCGAGCAGAAACGTAGGTATAACACTTTTCCTTCTTCAAGGTTTTTCTGGTTCGCCCGTAACGGATTTGACAATTCACGTCCGGCCACCTCAGCACTGTCTTTAGAAATATGGGTATAGAACCCTAGTTTACCGCGGGCAATAGTATTGGCAGCAGGTACGCGCATATTCAACCCCCCGGGGTTAATGGCGTTGTTATTTCCTTCCAGTTGTTTCAACGGCTCATATGATACCGGATAGTACATATCAGGCGCATACTCCAAGCCTGGATCCTGCGTATCTTGTCCGCAGGAAGCAAAGAGTGCAGAAGAAAGAAGAATCAAAGAGGCTTTAGCCCCAGTTCTGAAGATATTGTTCATTATTTAACTACCTCCTTCTCGTTTACTTCGATTGCCCCGTTTGAACGGAGAAGATCATTGAGTTTATTAATATCTGTTCCTTCTTTCAACTCAATGGCCATTACGTATTTGTCATCAGTTGACCGAACATCCATCACTGGCACTTTCAACGTTGGGCGGAGACCACTAATCACAAAGAATGTGATCACCATACCAAACGCCGCACAAAGTACAGTTAATTCAAAGGTAACCGGAATGAAGGCAGGAAGGGCTACGTGCGGCTTACCACCAATTATCATTGGCCAGTCAAAGCCCAGCATGTAGATCTGCATCCAAAGGGCGAAAGAGGTACCACACAAGCCGCACAAGAAGGCCACAATAGGCAGTCTTGACCGCTGAATCCCTAACACATCATCAATGCCGTGTATAGGATAGGGCGAGAATACATCATAGATTCTGGTGCCTGCCGCGCGTGTTTTCTCAATGGCGTTCAGCAGCACATCCTCGTCATCAAATACTCCGAGTATATATTTCTTACTAGTCATGTTTGTGGGTGTTAGGAGCTGTGCCATGCATAGATGCGTCAGGGTTGTGGGTGTGGCTTACCCCTCTAGACGACTTCAAAATAGATTTCACCTCTGCCATGTTCACCACTGGGAAGAATTTGGCAAACAGGAGGAATAAAGTAAAGAACAAGCCCATGGTTCCTACATAGACTCCTATGTCAATGCTCGTTGGGGAGAACATTACCCAGCTGGATGGCAGGAAGTCACGGTGCAGAGACGTTACAATGATCACGAAACGCTCAAACCACATACCAATGTTCACAAAGATGGAGATGATAAAGGTGGCGGTAAGGCTTCTGCGGATTGATCTGAACCAGAAAAGCTGAGGCGTAATTACGTTACAAGTCATCATAGACCAGTATGCCCACCAGTAAGGGCCTGTAGCCCGGTTGATAAATGCATATTGCTCATACTCCACCCCTGAATACCAGGCAATAAAGAATTCTGTGATATAAGCCACCCCTACAATTGATCCTGTTAAGGTGATTACCTTGTTCATAGACTCAACGTGCTCCAGGGTAATATAATCTTCCAGTTTGAAAGTCTTGCGGGTAATGATCATCAAGGTCAATACCATGGCAAACCCTGAGAAGATAGCTCCAGCCACAAAGTATGGAGGGAAGATGGTGGTGTGCCAACCAGGAATTACCGAAGTGGCAAAGTCCATTGATACAATGGTGTGCACTGAAAGTACCAGTGGCGTTGCCAAGCCGGCTAAGATCAATGACACTGTCTCATAACGAGACCAGTGTTTGGCAGATCCTGTCCAGTTCATGCTTAACAAAGCATACGCTCTGCGGGCAATTGGACCGGTAGCTCTGTCTCTGATGGTTGCAAAGTCTGGGATCAAACCTATGTACCAGAAAACCAGTGACACTGAGAAATAGGTACTGATGGCAAACACGTCCCAAAGAAGAGGAGAGTTAAAGTTCACCCACAGGGAGCCAAATGTGTTTGGAAGAGGCAATACCCAGTACGCCAACCAAGGTCGGCCCATGTGCAAAACAGGGAACATGGCCGCACAGATTACCGCAAAAATGGTCATCGCCTCAGCGGCGCGGTTAATAGAGGTTCTCCATTTCTGACGGAACAAAAGCAAGATGGCCGAAATCAGAGTACCGGCGTGGCCAATACCTACCCACCATACGAAGTTGGTGATATCCCAAGCCCAACCTACTGTTTTGTTGAGTCCCCATTCCCCAATCCCAAACCACAAGGTACGGTATACAGAGTAAATAAAGATTCCAAGAAATACCAAAGAAACCCCCAGGGCCACCATCCAACGGACGTTCGGCTTGGCTTCCACCTGCCGACAAACGTCCTCCGTGATGTCTGCATAAGTTTTCCCTCCGGTTACTAAGGGTTCTCTTATCGGAGATACGTGCTGCATATATCTTTCTGTGTTAAATTAAGCTTGGTTTCTGATTTTGGTTAAGTAAGTCACGTTTGGCTGAGTGTTCAACTCTTCCAACACGTGGAACGCACGCTCCCCTTCTTCACGCTTCAGGATTTGTGATACCTGGCTGTTAGGATCCAGCATATCTCCAAAGATGATGGCGTTGGTTGGGCAAGCCTGGGCACAAGCAGTAACTATCTCACCATCTTTAGGACGACGGGCTTCTTTCTTGGCCTCTAACTTACCTGCCTGTATACGCTGTACGCAGAACGAGCATTTCTCCATTACACCACGCGAACGAACGGTAACATCTGGGTTTAACACCATCTTACCTAGGTCGTTGTTCATGTTGTAGTCAAACTTCTCATTGTTCGCATAGTTGAACCAGTTGAAGCGACGTACTTTATATGGGCAGTTGTTTGCGCAGTAACGGGTACCCACACAGCGGTTGTACACCATTTGGTTGATACCCTCAGTGCTGTGCATAGTTGCAGCCACCGGACAAACCGTCTCGCACGGAGCATGGTTACAGTGCTGGCATAGCATTGGTTGGAACACCACTGCAGGATTAGCAGACGGGTCTTCCATTTTCTCAAACCCACCGTCTTCACGGGTAGCATCACTGCTATAATAGCGGTCAATACGCAGCCAGTGCATTTCACGGCGGTTCAATACTTCCTGCTTACCTACAACAGGTATGTTGTTCTCTACCTGGCAGCTTACTGTACAAGAACCACAACCAATACAGGAGTTCAGGTCAATGACCATACCCCAGTGGTGGTTCTTATATTCGTAATCTTGCCAAAGAGATACTTTCTGCGGCTTTTGAGGTCCGTCTGGCGTAGCAATTTTAATATACTCTGTTACGCTCTTAGGATCTTGCTTGTACTTGCCTAATGTTGACTCCTGAACCACATTACGGCCCATTACCGTGTGGTGGGTCTGGGTTTGGGCAATAGGCTTATCAGTACCCGCCTTTTCAATAGTGACAGTATTGGTATACTGTAACGCATTGTCAGAAACGGTTACCAACGGGTACACATTAGCGCCAACATTGTTAGCAGCCTGTCCGCCATGGGTACGGCCATATCCAACGGCAATACCAACAGTCCCCACTGCTTGGCCGGGCTGGATCAAGGCAGGCAATTCAATGGTTTTACCTTTTGCAGTTACCCGCAGCACATCATTTTGTTCAATGTCCTGTGCTTTGGCATCTGCCTGGGAGATGGTAACGTAATTATCCCAAACTGCTTTGGTGGTGGGGTCAGACATTTCCTGCAACCATGGGTTGTTGGTATGCTGGCCAGTTCCAATAGCTACCTTCTCGTAAATTTCAAGCTCAAAGGCACCTTTACCGGCTGCCGCGCGGGCAGCTTTGTTAATGCCTACCGCGGCACCCGCCAAGGTGACAGGAGCAACAGCGGCTGTTGGCTCGTTCAAACCGGTAGTTCCTTGCGCAACACCATCATGAACGGCTTTATCCCATCCGGCGGCGCTGCCCACTACACCTGACCAGGTTCTCTGAATCACATTGTAGTAGTCTGTGGTAGAGCCGGTCCATACCAACAGGGATTGCTGGGCCTGTCTGGTGTTATAAATTGGCGTGATAGCTGGTTGAGCCAAGCTCAAGAAACCTCTTTTGGGCTCGTAGTCATTCCAGGACTCCAGGAAATGGCTGTCTGGGCAGATATAGTCAGCTAAAGAAGCGGTCTCATCAGCTCTGTCAGCAAAGGAGATCTTCACGCCTACCTTCTTCAGCCCGCTTACAATCTGCTGGCTTAACGGGTGATCATAAACAGGGTTGGCACCATAGAAGATCACAGCCCCTACACCGCCGTTGTTCATGTCCTGAACAAGACGAAGCATACGGGCATCATCTCCCTGACGCACATAAGAAGGGGCAGCGGTATTGATAGTGCTACCTTCTGCGCCTAATGCTCTGTTAATACCGGCCACTAACGCTTGAACAGACGCATCATTAGAGTCAGATACCACTAAGGCAGCGCCACGGTTAGCCAACAATTCTTTGGCAGCCGCTTCTACCTGCTTCGCATAGGCGTTATTTGGAGCAGTGATTGCCTCTGCACCGGCACCTCTGGCTACTGCATTGTATAAGGCAGCTACCACCGCCCCATACTCAGAGGGCTTCACCGGTACCCGCACGTCGGCGTTGGCCCCGGTTAAGCTCAAGAAGCTCTCAAACTGGATGTGACGAGACATGGTAGGGTTCTCAGCCGTCACTTTCCGGTTAATGATATATTGTTTTGAATACTCTACCGGAGAGATCCAGGATCCTAAGAAGTCAGCGCCAACAGAAACAATGACTTTGGCTTTGCTGAAATCGTACCCAGGTACCAGACCACCGTTAGCACGTAACAAGCCATAAGCAGACTTTGGATCATAGGTTACGTGTTCAAAAGAAGGAAACTGGGCTCCAAACTCCCTGATCACCGTTTTGGTACTCGGGCTGATGATGGTGTTTGACACCAACACCACTTTCCCCTGTACGCCGGTGAGGCGGGTTCTGATTTTTTGGTCAACCTCTTTCCAGGAAACCTCCTTGCCGCCAGCCATTGGGCCTTTCAGTCTGGACTGGTCATAAAGTCCCAGCAAAGAAGCCTGTGACCGGGCGTGCGTACCGCCCTGGGTGATGGGAGAAAGCGGGTTCCCCTCAATTTTGATTGGACGCCCTTCTCTTGTTTTCACCAACACGGGGTTGTAGAAATCCCCCATAAAGTAAGTAGAGGCATACCAGTTGGCTACACCCGGCTCTACTTCTTCTGGTTTATGCAGGTAAGGGATCGCTTTACGAACCGGGGCCTCACAAGAGGCTAGCGTAACCGCTGCCATCCCAAAACCCAACAGTTTTAAGAAATCACGTCTTGGAGCTACAGGAGAGGAAGAATCATCTCCGTTGGCTTCACTTACTGGCAGGAACTCAGGAAACTCGTTATGAGCATGCTGCTGGAATTCCGGAGTGTTGTTTAACTCCTCTACCCCTCTCCAGTATTTAATTGTTTCTTGCATATATCTCAAAAACTCAAATTCAGGATATGGAATTGATTAGTAGTGGCACTTAGAACATTCAGTACCACCGTTAGACGCCACAATGAAAGCGCCTTTTGACTGCTTCTCATGCAACTTCACCAAGTTGTCATAATAAGCGTTTCCTTCTGTGTTCAGAGGAGTGTTGCGGTGACAGTCAATACACCAGCCCATGGTCAATGGCGAGTACTGGGCTACCACTTCCATGGTCTCAATAGGACCGTGGCACGTCTGGCACTCCACCCCGCCCACTTTAGTGTGCTGAGAGTGGTTGAAGTAAGCCAACTCAGGCAGGTTGTGTACCCGTACCCACTCAATAGGCTTGTTATTTTCAATAGCGCGGTAGATTTTCTGAATCTCTGGAGACTCCTTCTTGATCTGGCTATGGCAGTTCATACAGATGTTTGCCGAAGGAATGTTTGCTTTCTCGCTCTTGTAAACCGAGGTGTGGCAGTAGTTACAGTTGATCTGGTGATCACCGGCGTGCAGTTTATGGGAGAAAGCAATAGGTTGTCTGGGAGCGTACCCTTGCTGAATACCCACTCCCATTACTTTATCAATGGAGATATCCACCAACACTACTATAAAGATCAGACCCACAATCACCCGTACCGCTTTTGACTTGTAGATATTGGCAAAGTTGGTGCGGCGCTCCAGCATTTCCTGCTCAGCACCCGTAAGGTCTGTTTTGTTCTTCAGGTAGTTCTTCAGAACTGAGGCAATGATCAGCAGCGTGATCACTAGTACAATCAGCACCACTACCAGCACTATTAAGAGCATGTCTACGTAGCCGCCTACCGCATCAGGAGCGTTAGTGCCAACCTGAGCGCCAGCTTCAGCACCCGGCACGCCACTTGGCGCCATGTCAGTGGCCGCGCTCTCACTTTCCTGCTTAATGTAAGCAATGATGGCGTTCAGCTCATCATCAGAGAAGGCGAAAGAAGGCATCTGCTGCTTAGCATATTCATTGTAAACGGCTACCGCATCTTTGTCGCCGCTTTGAATGAGAGCACTTGAGTTCTTGATCCATTTCTGCAGCCAAGACTGTGATCTTCTCTTGTGCACATCCTTCAGACCAGGACCTACTACAACTTCTGCGGTTACAGCGTGACACTGCGCACAGTTATTCTTGAAAAGGGTACTCCCGGCATCAATTACAGCCGCATCAGCACCACCACCGCCCCCGGCAGCCGGAGCCGCCTCAGCAGAACCTGGCGTTACACCCGCAGTACCTACCTGTGCCGTTTCCTGCGCAAAAGCACTGGAAACCACAAAGAAGATAAAGATAAAAGGGAGTAGGAAGGTAGATTTTGCTCTCTTTTTACAGCTAATCATAGCTTAAATGTAGTGTTAGTATATTGAAAGTACATTACGGGCACAAATCTACTACCCGATAACCATTATTCAAACACAATATTTCTTCTTTTTCCCTCAGTAATAACACGTACTAAAGCCCTCATAAACAGGCTTCAAATCATGCTGCAAGGCTCTTTTCACCCTATTTAGAATTCTTATAAATTACTGTCATTTTGTTCGCAAACACCCCGTTTCAGCCCCCTTTTTACGTTCTCCCACCTGTCTTTCCTGCAGCTGCCACGCTTATGCCCCCTCAGGCCCCCTCCCTAGGCCTCTGACCACTCCTATTATATAAGGTGCAACGCAAGGGGATGATAACACCTTTCTTCACCCATGACCTGTATCATTTTATATCTGCTTAGCCCCAGTTGGAAACTTCTCTGAAAATCCGTTTTCTGTTTTTGGCCTGCTTTTCTAAAAACAGGCCAAAAACAGAAAACGGGCTTCTTCATTCAGGTGCCAACCCATCAAACTCAAATATTAAATAGGGAATCCCCTTCCCTGCTTCTGGCCTGTGCCACCCCTGTTGCGCATCTTATACCCCAAACCACTAGCCTCACATCAGGGCCAGTCTCTATTTCAGGGCTTTTTTCAGGAAAACAGCCCTGAAACGTACTTTCAGGTGAGCATCCGGTCACCTGAATTTATTTAGCCACACCAGTTGCAAAGTTTGTTTGTTTTGTGCTGGAAATAGGCGTACCTTTGCCGCTTCGAACCAAATAATCATTTTAACCATGTCGTTAAAAAACTACGAAGTTCTCTTCATCATGACCCCGTTATTGAACGAGGTTCAGATGCAGGAGACGGTCGAGAAGTTCAGACAGGTGCTTAAGGAAAATAGCGCCGACATTATCCATGAGGAGAATTGGGGTCTAAAAAAACTGGCTTACCCAATTGAGAAGAAAAACACCGGCTTCTACCACCTCATGGAGTTCCAGGGCCCTTCTACCGTGGTAGACGCGCTGGAACTAGCATTCCGTCGTGATGAGAAAATCATCCGCTTCCTGACCACCGCCCTTGACAAGCACGCTGTTGCTTACAATGAGCGCCGCAGAAACGGTGAGTTTAAATCATCTAAAAAAGAGAAGGAGGCACAAGCATCATGAGTTTAGTAAACGAAAAAATCCACAAGCAAGACACGCGCAAGAAATACTGCCGTTTCAAGAAAAACGGAATCCAGTATATTGACTACAAAGACGGCAACTTCTTATTGAAGTTTGTGAACGAGCAAGGCAAAATCCTTCCTCGCCGCCTGACCGGTACTTCTTTGAAGTTCCAGCGCAAAGTAGCTCAGGCCGTGGCTAGAGCTCGTCACCTGGCAATTCTGCCTTACGTAACGGATTCTTTAAAATAAGGAGGTAAAGAACGATGCAAGTTATTCTGAAAGATGACGTGAAAGGCGTTGGCTATAAAAACGATGTGGTTGACGTAAAACCAGGGTACGGCCGTAACTACCTGATCCCTCAAGGACTGGCGGTAATGGCAACCCCTTCTGCTAAAAAAGTAGTGGAGGAGAACGTACGCCAGGCTGCCCACAAAGCAGATAAAATCCAGAAAGATGCTCAGGAACTGGCAAACCGTATTGGTGAGACCGTGTTGAACATCCCTGCCAAAGCCGGTGAAACCGGTAAAATCTTTGGTGCGGTAACTACCCTTCAAGTTTCTGAGGCTTTGAAGAGCCTTGGGTATGAGGTAGACCGTAAGCGCATTGACTTTGACCAGGAGGTGAAGTCTTTGGGCGAATACACCGCCACACTGAACCTGCACAAAGAAGTGAAGCACCAGGTTCGCTTCAACGTTGTAGAAGCTTAATTCCTACACAACGATCTTTTTAAACATCCTGCCGTAAAACGGCAGGATGTTTTTGTTTTAAGCCGGTTCTAGCAGGGCCCTTTAAAGCTGTTTTCGGCCTGTTTTGGCCAAAACAGGCCGAAAACAGAAACTTCGCCGGCTTCTCACCTGATCAGCCACCCACCAGACCCCATTATCCTACTGCCATGCTTCCCTACCAGGTGCTCATCTTTGACTTTGACGGCACGCTCTGCGCCACCCAGGACTCTATCCTGTACACGTTTCAGAAGACGTTTGAACACCAAGGGGTGACCCCGCCCGGAGAACAGCAGGTAAAAGAAGGCATTAGCACCGGGGCCAATCTCTGGGAAATGCTGCCGCTCCTTCACCCGCCCCTGCGGGAGGAAGAAAAACATGCGGAGCTGGCCGAATGGGTGCACCTGTACCGCACCATCTATGACACTGACGGCGGCCGCCTCACCACCCTGTTTGACGGCGCTGAGCCTCTGCTCAAAAACCTCAAAGAATTGGGCCTGGCCTGTGCGGTGATCAGTAACAAAGGCCAGCAGGCCATTGAAGATGCGCTGCTCAAATTCAACCTGCGCCCCTATTTTGACCTGGTCATTGGGGACAATCCGGCCCTGCCGCTCAAGAAAAAGCCCCACCCCATGGCGTTTCACCAGGTGATACAGCCCCACTACCCGCAGGCAAAGAACAACCAGTTCCTGATGGTGGGAGACACCCATGCAGATCTGGAGTTCGCCAACAACGCAGGCATTGCCTCCTGCTGGGCCACCTTTGGGTACGGCAACACGGCCCTGTGTCACAAAGCCAACCCTACGTTTGCCATTGACCGCCTCCCCCAGCTTCTGCCGTTATTAAATCCAGACGGTTAAGGAGGTTTTTACGTATTTTGTAGCTGCACCTTCTTTTTGGTTCATGCAGTTCCGTACAGAAATACACATTCCACCCGCCCCCATTCGTTTTTCCCGCACCAAAGGCATCTTTACCATAGGCTCCTGCTTTGCAGAGGTCATAGGCCGCAAGCTCCGGCTGGTGAAGGCCAACGCACAGGTGAACCCGTTTGGCACCATCTTCAACCCGCTTTCGGCCCATAAACTCATAAGAGCCGCCGTTACCGGTGATACCGCAGGCCTGGCAGATGGGCTGGTGGAGCGGCAAGGCCTGTGGTTTCACCATGACTTCCATTCGTCTTACCGCCATGCAGAACCGGAGGGCTTGCTCCAGATGCTCAGGGAGGCTCTGCAGGAGGCCGGCCATTTCCTTAAACAGGCGCAGGCCCTGCTGCTGACCTGGGGCACCGCGTATGTGTACGAGCGCAATGACAACGGCACCTTGGTTGCCAACTGCCACAAGGTACCGCAGCGGTCTTTCAGCCGGCGCCTGCTCACCCTGGAAGAAATCACCCAAGACGCCCGCCAAACCCTGCAACTGCTGCAGGAACACTGCCCTACCCTGCAAGTGATCCTGACTGTTAGCCCGGTACGCCACGTGAAAGACACCCTGGTGCTGAACAATGTGAGTAAAAGCATTTTACGGCTGGCGGCCCACCTGGCGCAGGAGCAGCACCCTATGATTTCTTATTTCCCGGCCTATGAGCTGCTGCTAGATGACCTGAGAGATTACCGCTTCTATGGCGCAGACCTGATCCATCCGTCAGAAATGGCAGAAACCTATATTTGGGAGAAATTTATTGACGTGTACGCAGACCAGGCCTTCTCCCATTTCCTGGAGCGCTGGGCAGAGGTGCAGCGGGACTTGACCCACCGCGCCTTCAACCCTGACAGTTCAGCCCACCAGCAGTTCCTGCAACAGCTCCTGCAGAAGCTCCAGGCCATGGCGTTAGAAGCCAATGTACACGAAGAAATTGCCACCGTGCAGCGTCAGTTGCGTACATGAACTTCCTGTTTTTGGCCAGTTCCAGAAAAAGTAAGCCGAAAACGCATTCTAAGGATTATTGAGGTTTCAAGGAATTCTGAATTTAAAGGAATTCTGTAGTTAAGGAATTCTCATGGCGCAAGCGTCCGCTTGTGCCTGCACGGATTTTGGTCTGCAATACCTATAGGCACAAGCGGACGCTTGCGCCATAAGAAAACATGAGAAGTCAAAAGAATCAAGGAATACTTAGTTAGCCAACCAATTTCTGTTTTCGGCCTGTTTTGGCCAAAACAGGCCGAAAACAGAAAACCCCACCACCCACCACTATGGAAAAAAAGCCCAACCGCCTCGCCCGTGAATCCAGCCCTTACCTGCTGCAGCACGCCTACAATCCTGTAGACTGGTACCCCTGGGGCCCAGAGGCGCTGCAGAAAGCCCAGGAAGAGCAGAAACCTATCCTGGTGAGCATTGGCTATGCCGCCTGCCACTGGTGCCATGTGATGGAGCACCAGAGCTTTGAGAACGAACAGATTGCCCAGGTCATGAACCAGCACTTTGTCTGCATCAAAGTAGACCGCGAAGAACGCCCAGACGTGGACCAGGTGTACATGGACGCCCTGCACGCCATGGGCCTGCAGGGGGGGTGGCCCCTCAACGTATTCCTGAACCCAGAGGCCAAGCCTTTTTACGGCGGCACGTATTTCCCGCCCCAGAACTGGGTACAGCTGCTCCAGAACATTGCAGAGGCCTACCGCCAGAACCGTACAGAGCTGGACCAGTCGGCTGATCAGTTTGCCCAGCACCTGAACCGCAGTACACTCTCCCAATTTGGGCTGCAGCAAAGCAACCCAGACTTCAACCCAGATGACTTTGGGCAGCTGTACCAGCGCCTGAAAGCCAGGTTTGACATTAAACGGGGCGGTACCATGCAGGCGCCCAAGTTTCCCATGCCCAGCATCTGGATGTTCCTGCTGCGCTACTACTACCACACCCAAGACACCGCCGCCCTGGAACAGTTGAACCTCACGCTGGAAGAAATGGCCTTCGGCGGAATATATGACCAGATTGGCGGCGGCTTCGCCCGGTATTCAACTGATGAGGAGTGGCTGGTGCCGCATTTTGAGAAAATGCTGTATGACAACGGCCAGCTCATCAGTCTCTATGCAGAGGCGTATCAGGCAACGCGCAATGACCTGTACAAAGAGGTGGTGCTGGAAACCATTGCCTTTGTTGAACATGACCTCACCCGCCCAGACGGTGGCTTTTATTCGTCTTTAGACGCTGACAGTGAAGGCGAGGAAGGGAAATTCTATGTCTTTACCCAAACCGAGCTGGAGGAGGTTCTGGGCGAAGAGGCCGCCTTGGCCAGCAGGTACTACAATGCCACCGCCCAGGGCAACTGGGAGCACAGCGTCAATATCCTGCACCGCAGACAAACAGATGACGCCTTTGCCGCAGATCAGGGGTTAACACCCCAGGAGCTGAAGGAACATGTGCAGAACTGGAAAGACCGGCTCCTGCAGGCCCGCAGCCAACGCGTGCACCCGGGCCTGGATGATAAAATTCTCACGTCCTGGAACGCGCTTCTCTTAAAGGGTCTTACAGATGCCTACAAGGCATTGAATGAGCCTACCATACTGGAACTGGCCTGTACCAACGCCCGTTTCCTGCTCCAGAACCTCAAAACCGGGAACAAGCTGTACCACACCTACAAAGAAGGGAAAGCCACTGTTGACGGGTTCCTGGAAGACTACGCCCTGCTCATTCAGGCGCTGATTGGCCTCTACCAGTGCACCTTTGATGAAAACTGGCTCAGGGAGGCCAAAAAGCTCACCCAGCACACACTGCAAAACTTTTATGACCCGGCAGAAGATCTTTTCTTCTTCACCAGCGCTGAGAGCGAAGCCCTCATTGCCCGCAAGAAAGAAATCATGGACAATGTCATACCGGCCTCTAACTCTGTGATGGCGACCAACCTGCACTGGCTGGGGCTGTATTTTGACAATGACCAATACACCTCCCTCTCAGAGAAGATGCTGGCAAAGGTGCGGGATCTGGTGGTGCAGGAGCCTGCCCATTTGGCCAATTGGGCTTCACTTTACTTCCTCAAGCTTAAACCAAGTGCAGAGGTTGCTGTCATAGGGCCAGACGCCCACCAGGAACGGCGCCTTCTCCAGCAACACTTTCTGCCCAACGCCCTGCTGGCAGGGACAGCAGAACCGCAGGACTCTGTGCTTCCCCTGCTAGAAGGCAGAACCGCGCTCAACGGCCAAACCACCTTCTATGTCTGCTACAACCACGCCTGCCAGCTGCCGGTGCACTCAGTGGCTGAAGCGCTGGACCAACTCAAATCACAAAAATAAGTTTAGAACTTTAAAAAGAACTTAGTATAAAGATAATAACAAAATAAGCCAAAACAGGCAAAAAACCAGCTTTTACCACCATCGCCACTTGTCCTGCACTTGCACTTTTAAAATAAACTCCCGAACTTCGATAAACAATAGGAATGACACGTTGAATTTCCTGTTGAAGAGTTCAACATCTATTAAACCCTTTAGAAGTGAAGAAGTTATTATTAGTTGGTGGGTTTTGGTTGGCTTGCGCCGCAACCACCTTTGCGCAAGATGGAAGTAACTACTGGGCCCGTTTGAACAAGAACCACCCAGAGGCTACCATTGAGACAATTTTGAACTCCAAGCCGGCTACTGCCGCCGTGGGAGCCGAGGTGGAAGCTACCGCTGGCTATCGCCTGAACATGATCTATGACGGTCAGTTTAGAGCAGTGTCTGCCCCTAACGTGAAACTCATGGAGGCGCTGGGCATGAAGCACCGCGAGATCAAAGGTTACCGGTATGAGCTGCTGTTTAAATACAACGGGCAGGAGTTCTGGTTGCCCGTGCAAACTGACCTGGTGGAGCAACTTCAGCTTGAACTGAGAAAAGATGAGCCTGTTCTGCTGTATACCACCGTGTTACAGGCCCAAAACGCTGGAGCTGCCCACAAAGCGCTGCTGGTGGAAGACTTTAGAGTGAACAACTAAGACAGGCTAAGCGCTGGGTTTCATGGCCTACCCCTGCCCAAGCAGATTCTGACGGTACCTGCCACCGGCCCGAAAGACTATTTTTAAACCTGCGCAAGTCAAAGTTTCCGTTTCCGGCCTGTTTTTCCGAAATTTGGCCTAAACTGCCCGCTTTGACTCCTGAACTAGAATTCAATATACCTGCTGATGACGTCCCTGAACGGGTTACCCTGTTCGCGGACGTCATTTTGCCGTTACCCCTGCCCAAACTCTTCACTTACCGCATTCCGCATGAAATGGGCGATGAGGTGCTGGTGGGCGCGCGGGTACTGGTGCAGTTCGGGGCCAAGAAGGTGCTGAGTTGTGTGGTGGCGCGGGTGCATGAGAACCCGCCTAAAGAATACCAGGCCAAATACCTGCTGGAGGTTATTGACGAAAAACCGGTGGTGACCGCCCCGCAGCTGCGTCTCTTCAACTGGATGGCTGAGTACTACCTCTGCACCCTGGGTGAAGTCATCAACGCCGCCCTCCCCTCGGCCTTAAAGCTCAGCAGCGAATCTAAAATTCAGCTGCACCCGCAGTTTCATCAGGAAACCAATGAGTGGCCGTTAACCGCCCACGAGGAGAAAATCATTTTCGCCCTCTGGCAGAAACCGCACCTCACTTTTACTGAGGTGGGCCAGCTGCTGCAACTCACCAGTTTCCATAAAATCATCAAGTCGCTGCTTCTCAAAGACATCATCATTATCTATGAGGAGATTGCGGAGAAGTACGCGCCCAAAGTAGTGAAGAAAGTCCGGCTGGCGCCCATGTTCACCACAGATGAAGCCACCCTGGAAGAACTCTTTAACCAACTGGCGGCCAAACCCAAGCAGCTGGATGTGCTGCTCAAGTACGTACAGCTCGTTCCGCTTCTGCAAGAACTGGCCGCCAATGAAGAAGGGATAGAGAAAAACCTGCTCACCTCCAACCCGCACCTCTCGCTTTCTGCTATCAACACGCTGCTGAAGAACGGCGTGCTGGAGCAGTTTGACCGGGTGGTAAGCCGTTTCCCCCTCGCAGAAGGCCGGGGCCCTTATCTGGCCACTGAACTCTCTGCAGACCAGGCGGCGGCCCGGGACCAGGTGCTGGATTTCTTTGGGGAGAAAGACACCGTACTGCTGCACGGCATTACGGGGAGCGGCAAAACCGAAGTCTACATTGACCTCATTCAAAAAGCGGTAGACGCCGGGGGCCAGGTGCTGTACCTGCTCCCGGAGATTGCCCTCACCGCCCAGATTGTGACCCGCCTCAAACGCGTGTTTGGTGACAGGTTGGGCGTGTACCACTCCAAGTTCTCAGACAATGAGCGGGTAGAAGTCTGGAACGGCATCTTGTCAGGCCGGTTTCAGGTGGTGGTGGGCGTGCGCTCCAGTGTATTCCTGCCGTTCCATTCACTCTCCCTCCTGATAGTGGACGAGGAGCATGAGCCCTCTTACAAGCAGCATGATCCCGCCCCCCGCTACAACGCCCGCGAGGTAGCCTTGATGATGGCGCAGTTCCACAGTGCCAAGGTGTTGCTGGGTTCGGCCACGCCGTCTATAGAAAGCTATTACCATTGCCTGAGCGGCCGCTGGGGTCTGGTGAACCTGCTGGTGCGGTATGGGGAAGCCACCTTGCCCACCGTAGAACTGGTAGACACCCGGCAGGAGAGCCTGCGCAAGAATATGCTCAGTCACTTTTCGCAGCGGCTGGTGCATGACATTGAAGACACGCTGCACCGCAAAGAGCAGGTCATTCTGTTTCAGAACCGCCGTGGCTATGCCCCGTTCATTGACTGCAATGACTGTGCCTGGATTCCCAAGTGCCGTAACTGCGCGGTGAGCCTCTCCTACCACAAGTTCTCCAATGAGCTGCGCTGCCATTACTGCGGCTATACTGAACGCAAACCCAATGACTGCCCCGCCTGCGGCTCTACCATGCTCAAAACGGTGGGCTTCGGGACTGAGAAGATTGAAGATGAGCTGAAGCTGCTGCTGCCTGAGGCCAGAATCCAGCGCATGGACCTGGACACCACCAAACGCAAGAACAGCCACCAGCAGATCATTGAAGACTTTGAGCTGCAGCGCACTGACATTCTGGTGGGCACCCAAATGGTGACCAAAGGCCTGGACTTTGAGCACGTGAGCCTGGTAGGCATCTTGAGCGCCGACAGCATCATTCACTACCCAGACTTTAGGGCGCATGAACGGGCCTATCAGCTGTTTGTGCAGGTGAGCGGCCGCGCCGGCCGAAAGGGCAACAAAGGCAAAGTGCTTATTCAGACGGCCAATCCCAACCAGCCCATTTTCCAGCGGGTGATTGAGAATGACTATCAGGGGCTGTACGAGCAGGAGATTGCCGAGCGGCAAAAGTTCAGGTACCCGCCGTTTGTGCGCATGATTAGGCTTACCGTGAAACACCCTGAAGCCCGTCCCTGTGAAAACGCCGCCATTCTCCTGGCCAAGGACCTGGTAGACCGCTTAGGCAGAACCGGGGTTTTAGGCCCAGAGGCGCCGCATATCTTCAAGATCAGGAACCAGTTTCTGCAAGAAATTCATGTGAAACTGGACCGCGAGAGCGGTAATCTCAAGTACTCTAAATCGCAGATTCAGGAAGCGGTGTTTCACCTGCTGCAGAACAAAGATTTTAAGCAGTTGCGGGTTGTGGTAGATGTGGATCCCAATTAAAGTCTTTCTTTTTTCTTTGAGCAGAACGCTTTGTGCCTACAGGAATGGGTACCGCTTGTGGCGGTGTGGTTCTGTTTACCGTTAAAAATATATGGAAGTGGCTGCCGTTTCTGCTGGAATGCTTGGTTTGCTGTTCCCTTGGCTTTGCCGTTTGCCCCAGTGCGAAATCACTTTACTGTTTCATCTTTTGGAATGTGTGGTTTGCTGTTCCCTTGGCTGTGCCGCTTGCTCCGGTGCGAAATCACTTTACTGTTTCATGGTTGATGGTAAGCGCTCACGGCCGCGAGGCCCCGTCCTGCCGTCTCGCACTGCTGTTAAAACTAGGCCCTCCGGCCTTGCCGCTCCCGCGGCACCGTAGTAACAGAGGCGCTCACCCCCAGGACTGGTTTAGGTTCCTTCACTGATCAGCTTGTCTGGTTATGTCTGCCTCTGCAGGTAACTGCTGCTGAACCGCTAGCCTGTGGCGAGCCCGTGCTGCGCACATCAGCCAGGGGCATGGGTGGTGGAATGTCTGTGGCAGACTGTTAGTGGCAAATTGATAGGGGCTGCTGTAGCTGCTGGCGCGAGTCTCCAGACTCGTGCCTGGTGATGATGGGTAGTCTCTGACTGCCCTCGCTGCCGGGCAGCGACAATGCGCAGTGTTGGTTTACCCGTGCTGAAATTCTTGAACTCCCGCTGGCGCAGGCTTGCAGCTCTTATTTTCTTTTGCTGGTCTGATTTAGTAGATAACTGTTTGGGAGTTGCTGGTGACCTGGTTCAGGTCTGCGATCTGGGCCTGCCTCACACTTCTTCGCCCCCTATGGCGCGGAAGTAACTTCCGTGGCTTTTGAATAATGCCCCTGAAGAAGCGACGGGGTGATATTTTTAAAAACAGACCAGAAGGCGGCAAATCAAGATACCAGATCTATTAATTTTTCGCATTTTTATACCACTTTCCTTCCTGCCTTTGAAAACCTAAAAGAGAAAGCTATGCCTCATGTACCCGTTCCAGAAGGCTATCAAACGGTAATGCCTTATTTAATTGTTCCCAACGCCGCTCAATTCCTGGAATTCCTGAAGAATGTCTTTCAGGCCGAAGAAAAGTTGAAGCATCTGCGGGAAGACGGCCAGATCATGCATGCCGAAGTGACCCTAGGCGGCAGTACCCTCATGTTAGCAGAAGCCTCTGACCAATGGTCTGCCCAACCCGCCGGGCTTTACCTTCACGTGGCAAACGCAGATGAATCATATCAGAAAGCCTTGGCTGCAGGAGCCACGTCAGTTATGGAAGTGAGTGACCAGAGCTACGGCCGGAGCGGCGGAGTAAAAGACCCGCACGGCAACACGTGGTGGGTGGTTTCTCCGCTGGCATAGGCACGGGCAATAAAGCAGCAGAAATATAGTTTTATTCTATATTTCTGCTGCTTTACAACCTGTTCGCCACCAACTATGAAACTCAGATTCTGGAAAGGCAAAAAGCCATGGGCCGGCCCGGCCACAAAGAAAAGCGCGGCCCGTGAATGGGCAGATGCCGTGATGTTTGCCGTGGTATGCGCCACGCTCATCAGGTGGCTCACGTTTGAGGCTTTTGCCATTCCCAGTTCTTCTATGGAGAAGTCACTGCTCACCGGCGACTATCTCTTTGTAAGCAAATTGCACTACGGTCCCCGCACGCCCATTACCCCGCTGCAGGTACCGCTCACGCACCAAACCCTTTGGGGAACCAACCTGGCGTCGTTCTCAGACCTGGTGCAACTTCCGGCTTACCGCTTTCCCGGGTTTTCTGAGGTGCAGCACCATGACCCGGTGGTGTTCAACCACCCAGAGGAAGTGGAGCGGCCAGTTGACCTGAAAACCTACCTGATCAAGCGCTGCATTGCCGTAGCCGGTGACACCCTGGAAATCAAACACGGACAGGTGTACCTCAACGGAAAACTGTCTCCGGCTCCGGAAAAGCTCCAGTTCAGCTATTTTGTACAAACCAAGGAATACGTGCAGGAGGCGTTCTTCCGGAAGCACGACATTACCGATGTGGTACCGGTGCAGGGCGGTTATATCCTGCACACCCTCCCAAAGACGGCTGCCCTGCTCAAAACGTTTGATTTCATTCAGGCAGTTACCCCGCTCACAGCCGCCGCCGGTGAGGCTGACCCGCGCGTGTTTCCGCAGGCGCCAGAACATTACGCCTGGAACCAGGACAATTTTGGGCCACTGTACATCCCTAAGGCAGGCGCAACGGTGGCCCTTACCCCAGAGACACTGCCGCTTTATGAGAAGATCATTCGCAGGTACGAGCACAATGAGCATCTGGAGGTCAAAAATGGCCGACTGTTTCAGAAGGGCAAAGCCCTTACCCACTACACCTTCAAGCAGAACTACTATTTCATGATGGGAGACAACCGCCACAATTCCAATGACTCGCGTTTCTGGGGCTATGTGCCCGAAGAATACGTGGTAGGCAAAGCGGTCATGGTGTGGCTGTCTACAGACTCCCTGGCCTCCTCCTTCACAGACAAAGTCAGGTGGAGCCGGTTGTTATCTGCCATCAAATAGCTTCTCTGCTGCTACAGCCCGCGGCAGCCAAATGCGTTGGGTGCCGCGGGCTGATTCGCTGTTTTTGGCCTACTTTTCTAAAAACAAGCCAAAAACGCACATGTAGACCTTCCCTGCCTGCCCACAGCAATGCTTGCGCACTACCCCACTCCAGCCTGGACAAAACGGTAGAAGAGTTTCTGCGGGCCAAGTCTGCGCATACGGTAGGGTTGTACCAGCTTTTTCTGGGGTAGTACCGCACCATTGGCGGTTTTACGCTGCACCCCACCAAGTCTATGATTTCCCTGGCCGGGAACACAGGTTCTGCTCCCTCATCAGGTCAGGGAAAAACTTTGTTGACGTGGTGCTGCCGTTTGACCGCCTGCTCCCTCAGGATAACCTCTGCTTCCATAAGATGGGCCCCTGTCTGGAGCGCGCACCTTCCACCACCACTGCCGCCTCTACCAAAAAGAAGACGTCTCTAAAGAGTTGCCAAGGTACATGCGGCTGGTAGATGAACGGGACGCCAGCCAAGCCCCCAACGCGATGCCAGGGCAGAATACCTGACCTATCGCTTAGCTCATCCTGACAGATTATAGAAATCCCGCACCTACATTAGCTGCGGGATTTCTGTTTTCGGCCTGTTTTTCATAAAACAGCCCAAAAACAGAAAGTTGGCCCTTAACATCCCCGTCCTTCTAAAACGCTCCCTACCTGAGGAATTTCTTTCACACTGAAAATAACTTAAAAATAAGTTGTATAACTTAAAATTAAGTTATACGTTTATACAACCACCAGCCACTTTAAAATGAAAGAGTTAACCAAAGCAGAGGAACAGGTCATGCACATCTTCTGGAAGATTGGAAAAGGCTTTGTGAAAGATGTGATAGAGCAGTTCCCAGAGCCGAAGCCTATATATAATTCGGTCTCCACTATTGTGCGAATTCTGGAGAAGAAGGGGTTTGTAGGCTACACCGCTTACGGAAAAACCCATGAGTACTACCCCCTCATCAAGAAAAGCGACTACCAGAAGTTCTTTCTCAAAAACTTTGTAAGCGGCTACTTTGGCGGGTCCTTTAAACGCATGGTCTCTTTTTTCGCTCAGGAAGAGGAGTTAGATGTAAAGGAACTGGAGGAACTGGTGAACTATGTAAAAAAGAATTCTACCCCAGAAGATCATGACCAATAGCCTGCTTGCCTATTCTCTGGAATCTGGCGCCTGCCTACTCGCCTTCTTTCTCTTTTTTCACCTGGTTCTGAGGCAGGAGACGTGTTTTGGGTTTAATCGTGCGTATTTATTAGCCGCCACGGTCCTCTCCCTGCTCCTGCCCCTTTTACAGATTCCGGTACAAGTAGCTGCCATAGCCCCATTATCAGCACTGGTGGCGGCACCTACGGCCGTTCTCATCAAGGTACCTGTTGCAGATGCCGCGGCCTCTCAACATGATTGGTTCCACTGGTCCGGTCTACTTGGGCTTTTGTATGTTGGCGGCTTCAGTTATACAGCCTATAGGTTTCTACGTCAGTTACTGCTCTTCAGGGCCCTCAAGGTGCAACACCAGGCTACTGCCGAAACCCGTGATGGCATCACCTATATTCCCACGCAGGGGGCTTGGCCTACGTTCTCTTTCTTCCGCTGCATTTTCTGGGACAACACCCTCTCCCTGAGTGCAGCAGACCAGGAGCGCATTTTGCAGCATGAGCGGGTTCACGTGAGGCAGGGGCACAGCTATGATTTGCTTTTTATGGAGGTCCTGTGCATTTTATTCTGGTTCAACCCCCTTCTCCCGGTATACAGAAAAGCCCTGGTTGCCGTGCATGAATTTATGGCAGATGCCCAGGTAGTTACCACCGGTGACCGGAAAACCTATGGGCTCCTGCTCGCCAATCAAGTCTTGCAAGCCTCTTCTATCACCATAGGTCATTTCTTTAATAAATCACTCACTCTAAAACGTATTCACATGATTCACCAAACCAACCGCCGCACCCCCAAAATGAAACAGCTTCTGGCCCTTCCGCTGGTGGCCCTGCTGGTGCTCTCGCTCTCGTCCTACCAATTGCATCTGCAAGCCTCTGCTGAACCACAAGCCGCCACCAGGGAGCACACTCCCAAAGACCAGAACTCCAGGGAGCCCCAGTTCCCGGGTGGAAAGAACGAGCTGTACAAGTTTTTAGCCAATAACATCAGAATTCCTTCGGTTGCACAGAAGAACAATGAGTATGGCAGCGTGTTCATTCAGTTAACCATTGACAAGAATGGCAACCCCGGCAACATGAAGGTATTGCAGGCCAGCCACCCTTCCTTAGAAAAAAAGATTGTAAGGGTAGTCAATAAAATGTCCGCGTGGGAAACCAATGGCACCACCTCCCCCACTACCTTTGTATTCCCCTTCTCTATCCTGATTGACGGGTTCAAGAATGACAAGACCAAAATGACGCAGGATCATCAGCAATCTCTTGCCAAGGTCTCATCTCAACTAAAAGGGAAACCAGTGCATCTGATGGAGTCTGTAGTAGTGGTGGGTTACGGCCCTATGCATTAACTGCTTTCAGAAGGTCCTATACAGGAACAGCCCTGCTTTATCTCTAAAGCAGGGCTGTTCCTGTATAGGACCTTCTGAAGCACAAAAGCTGTGTCAACTAGTGGTGCGCACAAATCCTGTTTTCGGCCTGTTTTTCATAAAACAGCCCAAAAGCAGGATTACGCCTTACCCCACGGTTGCTTCAGCTGCCTCAGAGGCATGGGAATGGCTGGAGGTGTTGCAGTGGGTACAGCCTCCTGAACAGGCGGTTCTGCGGGCCTGGTACAGGTTTAGCAGCGGCGTGTGCAAATGGTAGGCGCTGGTTTTGCGGTAGCGGCCGGAGAAATACTGGTGCAGCAGGTGCGTGTCACGGGTGGCCATTACAAACAGGTCCGGGATACGCGGGGCCGCAAAGTCATTCAGGCCTTCCAGCAGGTCCTCTTCTTCCAGACAGGTGATAGAGCAGTGGGCGTACTCCAGCTCCTGCTTCACTTTTTCGCTGGCTTTCTGCACCTGGCAGAAACTCACACCGTCTAATTTGCTGTGCAGGTGCAGCAATGACAGGTGCGCCTGAAAGCGCTGGGCCAACCGCTGCACCGTTTGCATCACGCTGGCGTCTGTGTCAGTGACATCCAGGGTGAAGACAATTTCTTTGAGGGGGGTAAATATTGCTTTCTCTGGCACCAGCAGCACAGGGCAGGCAACCAGTTCCGGCAGGGCCACCACCTCCCCTTCAGTCAGGGTCTGCAATAAATAATCGGCGGGAGACAGGACTAAGCTGGCCCCTACTTCTTCTGCGGCTGAACGCAGGTTTTCCCTAAGGTTGCCTTCCTTCAGCACACATTCAATAACAGGGTCTACACCGGTACCGGTAACATAACTAGAGGCGTAGCGTTCAGCAAACGACCTTAGCCTCAGAAGCAGGTGGCTTTTAAAGGTTGGGGTAAGCTTGAGGGAGCCGCTGCAGTGCAACAAGGTGATATCAGCACCTACCTTGCCGGCAAACTGATAGGCATACCGTAGAGCGGCCACGCAGCCGTCTGTAAAATTAAACGGAAGCAGGATTCTTGGTGAGGTTTTCATGTGCTTGTTGGTTAACGTTTGGGTATCTTATGAAGGAACATGGCACACAGGCGCCTCTTGCTCCGTAGTTACTAGCTTAGGACTCAGATACGGCACCCCTAAATTGAGGCCTCTCAAAATGAACAGCACGGCCAGGCACCCCGCCACGTAGGGCACGGCATTGCGCATGAGCGCCCGCCACCTGGGCTGAATAATTTTACCGGAAAGGGACACCAGCCACATTAGCGGCAGCGTTCCCAACCCAAACATGGCCATGTACAGCACAGCCCCGCCTACGTTTTGCGCACTTACCGCCCCCGCCAACGCAAAATACACCATGCCGCAGGGCAGCAGACCGTTGAGCAAGCCCACCGTGAACAGCGCCTTTGGCGAAGGATTTTGAAACTGTTTGCCAATGGCTTTCCGGAGGGCGTTCCACCAGCGGTCAGTACCCAGTTTCTGGCCCAGGGTACCGGTATCCAATCTGGGTAACAGCACCAGGGCCAACATCAGGACCCCAGACACAATAGAGATGGTTTGTTGCCAGCCCGCCAGCTGCAGCGTGCGGCCCAGCAGCCCCGCTACCAGGCCCAGGCTGGTGTAAGTAGTTACACGGCCCAGGTTGTACAGGAGCCGGCCTCCCACAAAAGAAGCGCCGGTACCCCTGCCAACAGGCAGCGCCATGGCTATGGGGCCGCACATCCCCACGCAATGGAAACTACTGATAAAACCTATGATTGCACCCGCCCACCACATGGTATTAGAGTGTTACGTCCTGTGCCTGGTAATATTCCTTCCCGTTCAGCTTGCCGGTCACCTGCACCCGCCAATGGCCTTTGGCCAGGCTGGCGGTATTGATGTTCTGCAGGCCTTCTGGCGACAACTCCAGTTTCAGGACCACATCCAGTTTCTCATCAGAGGGTCTGAAAAGGTGCACTATGCCTTCGGCTTTAGCCAACTCTTTGGGGAACTGGATTACCAGTTGTTCTGCCATTTCGGCAGACACTATATGGATGGGCTGCTCCAGTTGCTGGGTTTCCTGCAGCTGCTTCATGCGTTGGCTATAGGCCAGCTCTTCTGCATAGTAGTCTTTGCTCACCAGGTTCACCTCACTCTGCATGGCCCCGTAGACCATAAAGCCAATGTAAGAGCCAAACAGTATGAAGGCGGTGATGATGATGTAGGGCAGCAGGGAGAATTGCTTAACAGGGGTGGTGGTAGTATGGGTAGACATGGTAGTTTCTTATTTTGGGTTGATGGTTTTTGGTGAGTGAGGGTGAGACGCCGGTTGCCGGTCATTCTCACCGTCACTCTTTCTCAAAATATATTTAGTGGCCAGGCCCCAGGAACTTGGTTTTCTCAGTGGCAATGAGTTTGTCACCGCTGTAGACACCAATTTCTACTTTAGAGGAGGCTGAGGCTAGTTCTTTCTTAGGAATTTCTACAAAGAAGACACCTTCTGTCAAGCCTTGCTTAGGAAGCACCAGCTCATTGCGCACCACTTTGATAGAACCTTCAGAAGAAAGGAGCTTGAGGCTTACCGGTAGCTCTTCATCGGTTTTGTTGATGAGCGTAATGTGGTAGAGGTTGGTCACGGTGCCTTTGTCCGTCTCCTGGTAGAGCATGCCCGGCGTGCGCAGAATGGTGGCGTCAATGTTGCTGCGGGTAATCAGCAACGTGGTGAACGCGCCCACCAGCACCACCAGCACGGCTGTGTAAGACTTCATACGGGTAGTGAATTTCCAGGCTTTCTTCTCCGCTATACTTTCCTCTGTAGCCACTTTGATAAGGCCGTGCGGCTTGTTCACCAGGTCCATGATGGAGTTACAGATGTCTATACAGGCGGTGCAGTTGATACACTCCATCTGCTGGGCACCGTTTCTGATATCAATGCCGGTGGGGCATACCTGCACGCACTGATGGCAGTCAATACAGTCGCCCTCAGTCCGGACCTGGTTCTTGCGGAGCTTGCCTCTGGGTTCACCGCGCTCGTAGTCATAGGCTACGGTTAAACTCTGCTTGTCCAGCATGACGCCTTGCAGCCTTCCGTAGGGGCAGACAATGGTACACACCTGCTCTCTAAAGCGGGCAAATACCCCGTAGAACACGCCGGTGAACAGAATCAAAGAGAAAAGTCCGCCTAAATGGTTGGCCGGGGAATCTGTGACTATTTTCCAGAGTTCCTCTACCCCAATGATGTAGGCCAGAAAGGTATGGGCAATCACAAAAGATACCAGCACGAACAGGGTGTGTTTGGCGGTCTTTTTCCAGAGTTTGTTCCAGTTCAGGGGCGATTTGTCTAAGGCTTTCTGCTGGGGGGCATCTCCTTCAATCCAGTATTCTATGCGCCGGAACACCATTTCCATGAAAATGGTCTGGGGGCACACCCAACCGCAGAACACCCGCCCGTACACCACGGTGAACAGGATGATGAACATGATAAAGGCCATGAACCCGATGAGCAGGATAAAGAAATCCTGCGGCCAGAAGATCATGCCGAACAGGACAAACTTACGGGCCGGAATATTGAAGAGCAACAACGGCAGCCCGTTCACTTTCATGAAAGGTCCCGTGAAGAGCAGGGTCAGGAGCGCGTAGCTCACATACTTGCGGTACTGGTACAATTTCCCGCTGGGCTTCTTAGGGTAAAGCCAAACCCGTTTTCCGTCTTTGTCAACGGTAGAGAGCGTGTCTCTAAAGGTTTCTGGATCTGTTAATAATGTACTCATGGTCTCATACCGGTTGTGCGCCCGGCAGCGAGAGGGGGTTCTCGTAATTTGGCGGAAGGTGTCTCCTTTGCTCCGAATTACGATGTAAAATTACCGGTCTCCTCTGCGGTTCACGAGTTCATGGGTCATTGGCGAAAATGATCTTCGTCAGTTTTTCCTTCTCATATCTATTTGCCCAGCCCAGCAGGGGGAGTCTGGCTTTGAGGTCTTCTGATTTGGAACAGCAAGCAGTTAGCTGTTCTTTTTGACTTCCTGCTGATTAGAACGTGGGCTGTTGTTCGCTTGCTTGTTTCTACTGCAGTGTCAGTGCGTAGTTTGCTGTTCCCTTGGCTTTACCGTTTGCTCCGGTGCCTCACTCACTGTACTGTTTCATCTTTTCCGGTAAGCGCTCACGGCCGCGGGGCCCCGTCCTGGAGGTGAGCACTGCTGTTAAAACTAGGCCCTCCGGCCTTGCCGCTGAAGCGGCACCGTAGTAACAGAGGCGCTCACCCCCAGGACTGGTTTCGGTTCCTCTCCTGATACTTCCTTACTTGCTCTGTCTGCTTCAGTAGGTAACTACTGCTGATCCGCTAGCCTGAGACGAGCCCGTGCTGCGCACATCAGCCAGGGGCAGAAGTGCTAATTAACAGAGGTGGCACCAGCAGAAGTGTTGATTGTTCATTGTTGTTTGTTTACTTTTTGCTGCTTATTTGCCGCTTTCTCTGGTTCAAGTTTTCAACTTGGACCTATAATGGCGGAAGCTTTCAGCTTCCATGAGGCGGCAGCCTCACATTACCTCTGCCTCTATAGCCCCCTATGGCGCGGAAGTTCCTTCCGTGCCTTCTAACTCCAGCTGATACTCCCCCTTTGAAGGGGGTGAAGGGGGATGTTTACACAAGCAGATCCACGCTTACCAGATCACTCCCCTCCTTGGAGGGGTTGGGGGGTATACTTTTGCCACCACTTTACCGTCTACTCATATGACCTCGCCCTGTCTTCCAGACCTGCGGGTGTCTGCGCCAATTACCTTTACTATTAGAACCGCAGCCCCTCTTCCTACCCTTCTCCCTGGGGGAGCAGGAACACCGCTTTTGCGTTTTGGAGCTGTTTTCTCTAAAACAGGCCAGAAACAGAAATACCCTCCCACCATTCTCCCAGACAAACAACTAAAAGCCCCTGCCTTACAGACAGGGGCTTCTATAAAAGAGACGTAATAAAGGGTTGTAATGTACTTTAGAGGTTCTCTATTTCTTAGGCACGTATTTCTCGCCTTGCGGGGCTTTGGCGTTGGCCGGGTTGCTGCCTTTCAAACTCAGAATGTAGCTGGAAACTTCCAGGATCTGGTCATCGCTCAGCTTTTTCTGCCAGGCCACCATGCCTTTGCTGGTCACGCCGTACTTCACTACCTTGAAGACATCGTTCACATCGCCGCCGTGCAGCCAGAATTCGTCTGTCAGGTTAGGACCAACCACCCCTTGTCCCTCCTGACCGTGGCAGGCGGCGCAGTTCTGGATGAAGGCGGCTTTCCCGGCTTCCAGTTTCGCAGACTCTGTGAGAGCGGTGAAGTTGGTCACCTCGTTCACGTTCCCCTCTTCGCCACCAGATGGGTTCAACAGGGCGGCTTGCTGTACCTCGGCCTCGTACTCGGCGAGCTGCAGGTTACCGCTGCTAAACACGTGGTAGTGCAGCAAGTACGCTACCCCAAACACAATGGTCACATAGAAGGTGTATTTCCACCAAGGTGGCAGGTCGTTGTCAAACTCATGTATACCGTCATAGCTGTGGTCTTCCATAAGGATGTCTTTGTGCTTGCCGGTAATGGTAGACGTGTCACCGCGCAGCAAGGCAATGAAACGGGCCATGGCGGTATTGCGCAGGGCGGGCTTGTCATACATGTGAGACAGCAACGGAAGCGCCTGCACAAAGGTCATTACCAGGAACACCAGCACCATCACCAACAGGAACCCGATCAGCACCACCAGCAGCTGGGTAGCGGGCGGAATGGCTTTCCAGTTAAAACTGGCCGCGGCCGGAGTTGCCCCGTCTGTCTTAGTAGGGTCAGTAGGTGCAACCTCTACCTTGGCTTCTGCGGGCTTGTCGCTTTCTTCTTTGACATAGGCGATCACGTCTTTGATGTCACCGTCTGAGAGCGCACCTTCAAAGCTGGTCATCTGGGTTTTCCCAAATTTCTCAAAGATCTCTACCGCCTGTTTGTCACCAGAGGCAATCATTTTGGTGGAGTTCTTCACAAAGCTGGTGATCCATTTCTCATCGCGGCGTTTGTGCACGTCTTTGAGGGCAGGGCCCACCACCTGCTCCTGCACACTGTGGCAGGCGGCGCAGTTGGCGTCAAAGATAGACTTGCCTTTTACGGCATCCTGGGCGGCGGCGGGTTGTAGCCCTGTTCCCGCTACCAGTGCCGCGGCGGCCAGGGAAAGTATCAATCGTTTCATGACCGTGGGTTTAAAGGGTGGTCAAATCCATTATCATTCTGCAGGGGCATGGCTTTCATGCTCTGGATATGCTCTTTCTTTTCTACCACCACGTAGGCAATCAACCCAAGGAAGAAGAAGAAGAAGATAAGGAACGAGATGATTGGGTAAATCTCAATTCCGTCTATGGACTGTAATATTTCTTTATACATGGCTCTTATTAGTTGTCAGTTATTGGTTGTTGGTTGTTAGATTTTCAGACTACTCCTCTCCTGCTTTATTGCTTGTAAGGAGCACCTTCCTGTAAACTATGTTGTCCAAAAACTAACAACCAACAACTATTAACTACTTTTCTTCTTTCACTTTAATGTCTGTACCCAGGCGTTGCAGATAGGCAATGAGGGCCACAATCTCTTTCTCAGGCTTCACCTCAATGTTCTCCTTTTTAAGCTCAGCGGCGATTTCTTTGGCCTGACGGGCTAAGTCTTCGTTCGCTTTTTGGGCGTAGCCGGGAGCGTACGGAGTACCTAAGCTGGTCAGGGTTTCAATTTTGGCCTGGGTGTCGCTCACGTCCAGGTCTTTCTCCAGCAACCATGGGTAGGCGGGCATGATAGAACCCGGAGACATAGAGGTTGGGTCCAGCATGTGGTGGTAGTGCCAGCTGTGCGGGTACTTCCCTCCTACCCGGTGCAAGTCTGGCCCGGTACGCTTAGAGCCCCACAGGAACGGACGGTCATACACAAACTCGCCGGCTTTAGAGTACTCACCGTAGCGCTCAGTCTCAGAGCGGAACGGCCGCACCATCTGAGAGTGACAGTTCACGCAGCCTTCTTTGATGTAGACATCGCGGCCCTGCAGCTCAAGGGCGGTGTAAGGTTTCACGCTGGCAATAGTAGGCACGTTAGACTCTACCAGGAACGTTGGGATCATCTCTACCAGACCACCAATCAAGATGGCAACCGTGGCGAATACGGCCATTTGTACCGGTCTGCGCTCAATCATGCGGTGCCAGTGGCCTCCGGTGTGCTCACCCGTGTTTTTGATCACGGCGGCTGGCATTAACGGGGCAGCCTGGGCTTCTTCATTGGCTAAGAGAGAACCGCTTTTCACGGTTTTCACAATGTTGTAGATCATCAGGAACACGCCACCTAAGTAGAGTACCCCGCCAATACCGCGCAGGTAGTACATAGGCACAATCTGCAGCACGGTCTCCAGGAAGTTAGAATACTGGAGCAGCCCTTCGTTGTTGAACTGTTTCCACATCAAGCCTTGGGTGAAACCAGCCCAGTACATAGGCACGGCGTAGAACAGGATACCCAGCGTGCCTAACCAGAAGTGCCAGTTGGCCAGTTTTTTAGAGTACAGCTCGGTTCTGAAGATGCGGGGCAACAGCCAGTACAGGATACCAAAGGTCAGGAAGCCGTTCCAGCCCAGGGCGCCTACGTGTACGTGGGCTACTATCCAGTCAGTGTAGTGGGCAATGGCGTTTACGTTCTTCAAAGAAAGCATAGGGCCTTCAAACGTTGCCATACCGTAGGCGGTGATGGCTACCACCATGAACTTCAACACTGGCTCAGTGCGTACTTTGTCCCAGGCACCGCGCAGGGTCAAGAGACCGTTGATCATACCACCCCAGCTTGGGGCAATCAGCATCACAGAGAATACTACCCCCAGTGACTGCGCCCAGTCTGGCAGGGCGGTGTACAGCAAGTGGTGCGGACCGGCCCAGATGTAAATGAAGATCAAAGACCAGAAGTGGATAATTGACAGACGGTACGAGTATACCGGACGGCCAGCCGCTTTAGGCAGGAAGTAGTACATCATACCCAGGTACGGCGTAGTCAGGAAGAACGCAACCGCGTTGTGGCCATACCACCACTGCACCAGCGCATCCTGCACCCCGGCGTAGCCAGAGTAGCTTTTCATGAACGTTACCGGAATCTCGTATGAGTTTACAATGTGCAGTACCGCAACGGTCAGGAACGTGGCAATGTAGAACCAGATCCCCACGTACATGTGGCGCTCGCGGCGTTTAATAATGGTCCCGAACATGTTCCAGCCAAACACCACCCATACCAGCGTAATGGCAATGTCAATGGGCCATTCCAGCTCAGCGTACTCTTTTGAGGTAGTAATCCCCAACGGAAGGGTAATCACCGCAGAGACAATAATCAGCTGCCAGGCCCAGAAGTGAATCTTACTCAGTTTGTCTGAGTACATTCTGGTCTTGCAGAGGCGCTGCAGTGAGTAGTACACGCCCATGAAGATACCGTTGCCCACAAACGCGAAGATCACGGCATTGGTGTGCAGCGGACGGACCCGCCCGAAGGTGGTGTACTCAGTGCCCATGTTGAGCTCAGGGCGTGCCAGCTGGAACGCAATGATCACTCCTATGAGCATGCCCGCCACGCCCCAGAACAGGGTGGCATAGGCGAAATCCCTGACAATCTTGTTGTCATAGTAGAATGTTTCTACGGTGCGGACGCTGGATTTTAGCGCTTCGCCCGGAGCTTTTAGAACCTCAGCTAACATGTGCGGTGTCCTCCATTGGTTTAGTAGATATTGAAGTAATGGGTTGTTTTTTGGTTAATTCGTTGTCAAAGAGAATGCGCACCGAGGGGGTGTAATCGTCCTCGTACTGGCCGGAGCGCACCGCCCACAGGAATGCCCCCAGAAACAGGATGGCCACCAGCAGACTGATGCAGATGAGTAAAAAGATAATGTTCATGGCTGCGCCGATTTTTTCTCTCCTGAAACAGGCGGCGGCGGAAAAAGAAGTGAACTCAACCCCTTACGCGCTTACCTTGCCCTTTCAGTTGATACAAAGGTCAGGAGATACGGGAGGGAAAAAGATGACGTGCGTCAGTTTAGCCAGTGATTGATGTCAGAGAAGGCGGTTTAAAGGCTGTATAACACGTTTTTATGTACTCTAAGCGTTGATTCCTTCTCCCTTCTCATTGAAAGCATGCTTACTTTAGTTGATCCCCCCTTTGAAGGGGGCGAAGGGGATGTTTACACAGGAGGGCACGCATTGCTGAGATTCTGTTTGCTGAACATTCCTATATCTGTAGAGACCAGGCACCGCCTTGTCTCTTACGCATTGCTGAACGTTTCCCGGCCATCAGCGAATTGCTTTTGCACCCACCGCTGTTCTTGCCCAACCTCCATCTGAACTGCTTTCTGCCCCTGTTTGTCACGTTGATCCTTGATGCTCAACCTAACCAAAAGAATCAAGAAGCCTCAAACTCGCTGCCGCTCAAACAGGCTTCCCTTCATTAATTTCGTACCTGGCAACCGCTGTTTCTTTCGTCGCCAACGCGGCCATTGCTGATTTGCACCGCCTGTCTGTGCTCCCGCTAAGCACCTCGGCGCCTACGGCTTCTGCGTTGCCCGCTCCCGCAGGCACTGAAAAGGAGGTGTGCGTTTTCGGCTTGTTTTCCGGAAAGTAGCCCGGAAACGCTGTAGCCATTGCTAACTCTTCCTACTCGTGCAGATACTCCCCTCCCTCTGAGGGGTAGGGTTGGGTTCTACAAATAGCTGATATTTTGCTTCCGCTTACGCGTAGACTGCCCCAAAGAGACGAGGCGGTGCCTGGTCTCTACAAAAACCAACCGCCGCATTTGTGCATTTTCTGTTTTTCGCCTATTTTCCTGAAAACAAGCCGAAAACGCCCGCCGCCCATGTGGACCTGCCCCACCTGCACCCAATCTTTCCTGCGTACGCACCAGTCCCACTCCTGCCTGGACAAAACCGAGGCCGATTTCCTGCGCGGCAAATCTGACGTAACCGTGGGGCTGTACCACCATTTCCTGGCGCAGTACCGCACCATAGGCGATTTCAAGATTCACCCGGCCAAAACCATGATCTCCCTGGCCAAGAACACGCGCTTCTGCTCAGTGCACCAGTTCGGGCGGAACTTTCTGGACGTGTGCCTCCCGCTAGACCGGGTGTATGACCAAACGCTCTGCTTCCACAAAATTGGCCACCTAGGCGACCGGCTCATCAACCACTACGTGCGCTTCTATGACAAAGAAGATTTGAATGAGGAAGTGCTGCATTATATGCGGCTGGCGTATGCCTTGGATGCGGAGAAGGGAAGGAAGTAGGTTAAAAAAGTTAGAGAATAAAAAAAGTAATTAATTCTATGGCGCGGAAGTTACTTCCGTGCCTTTCTCCCCGTAGCAGGAAGTTCTAGAGTATGAGTGAGAAGTACAAAGCCAACAATCCAGACAAGATATATTTTGTCACCTTCGCGGTGGTTCAATGGGTGGATGCTTTTACGCGGCGGGAGTACAAAGATATACTTGTAGACAGCCTGCAGTACTGCCAAAAAGAAAAAGGATTAATCATTTATGCGTGGTGTATCATGACTAATCACCTGCACCTTGCTCTAGGCACAGATGGTAAGTTGCCACTGGCAGACATCATGCGCGATTTCAAAAAATTCACCTCCGTGTCTCTGGTGCGGGCTATTCAAGAAAATAGTCAGGAGAGTAGAAAAGAATGGCTATTGTCGCTCTTTCAAACTGCCGCAGCAGGAAGCGCCAAGCATCAAAAGTACCAATTCTGGCAGAGTCAATACCACCCGGTAGAGTTAACCAGCAATGGCCAGCAGCAACGGTGCCTTGAGTATATACATCAGAATCCCGTAGTGGCAGGTATTGTAAACACGGCCGAAGCTTTTCTATACAGTAGTGCCACTGACTACGCAGGCGGTAAAGGGTTAATAGAAATAACCTTTATGGAATAAAAGAAGGCACGGAAGTAACTTCCGCGCCATAGAAAAGAAGAGTTAGTAAGGGGAAAAGGTCAGACCAGAAGAAAACCTTTCTTAGCCTGACCTTTTCTCAACTCTGCTGTTTTGCTTTACAATAAAGCTCAGTTCAAGGAAACAGTTTTCAAGTCATAACTCAAAGCGGTATTTATAAGCTGCTCTGCGTGAGCATAAATATCATCAAGTCCCTGCAACTCATGCTTAGACTCCTTCTTGGCTTCATCAAACAAGCTAATTGTTTTCTTTGCGCCTTCCAGGTTTAAACGGCAAATGGGTTTCCGGTTATTATCATCTAGTAAAATACCGAAATAACTTTGCGTATCACGGTGGTGTATCCTATTCGCATCAACCTTACCTCTGAGAATAGAGCGAATTATATAAAAGGCCTCTTTCTCCATCTCAGTGGTGGTTACTTTACTGGCTGCTTCTGCATTCACCGGCTGCACGGTGGTCTCTTCTTCAACCCGTGACTGAACAAAGTTTCTATCTTCTTCTGAGGCAAGGGCAGATTTCAACCGGTCGCTTATCATCTCGCTTATAAGGCCGTGGATAGACTTTTTCACCAAACCCGTAAACTGTTCCAGCACTTTAGCGGTCATGGCACCTGAGACAATCTGCCGGGCAAAGTGCTTCACAAAAACATCGGTAGGGTTTGCCATTTCCTCCAGCATGATGCGCTTAATTTCTTTGGCATATTTTAATTCTGTGGCTGAACTTAAAATGTTCTCCACGCTGAATTGAGCTTTGTGGTATTTCTTTAATTCAAAGATGGCCTGTTCACTTACCTCTGTGATATTGAATTCCCAGAAAGGTTTATCGTCCATCTTGTTGGGTTCTACCAAATCTGTGTAAAACCGATAGACAATACCATTGGTGAGTATGCCAAAACGGGCCGCAGTCACATGGAAATAGCGGTGCAACTGAGAATTGTGGACATCAAGCTTCTCTTTCCAGTGCTTACATTCAATAATGATGGTTGGAGCGCCATCTTTGAAAATACAATAATCAACCTTTTCGCCTTTTTTAATTCCTATATCAGCTATATACTCAGGAACTACCTCCATTGGGTTGAATATATCATAGCCTAATGCCGAAATGAATGGCATGACAAAAGCCATTTTGGTAGCTTCTTCTGTTTGAATTGATTCCTGCAGGCGGGACACCTTCTCCCCCAGCGCTTTGATTACATCTTGAAAATCCATGATTGTATTGTTAAGATTAGTGTATATTATGTATATTAGAAAAGGTAAATATTTTTATTTAAATATCAACTATTTGATTATCAATATTTAGATTACAATTCATAAAATCAGTACGAATGCTGAATTATGACGATAGGAATGTTTAACAAAAGAACCTCCCGCCCCCTCCTCAACTCCTCTACCGTCTTCACCCTCACCCTGCTGGTGCTGGGGCTCACGGTGCTGGGCTTGTACCTTTTCGGGCTTGGGCGCCACCACACGTTTTTCCAGAACTCGCTGCTCTCTACTACCCTGCTGAGTGTGGTGTTCTTCGGGTTTGTGAGCGTGGGGCTGTACCGCGGCATCAAACTCAGAGACACCCTGGGCAAGGTCACCGACAGAATCCCGTTCAGGCGCAAGAAACAGAACGGTGACCGAAGCAGCCTACTTAACCTGGGCGATTTCTTCTCCGGTTTTTCAAACAAAAGTTCTTCGGGTTCTACTGACAGCAGCTTTGACGTGGGCGACTTGGGCGGGGATGAAGGCTGCTTGGCCGGAATTCTGGCGGTCTTGGCCTGGGTGGCGGCGGCCGTGGTATTGAGCGTGGTGCTGTGGCTCTTCGGCGAAGTGTTGCTGGTGGCGCTGTTCGCGTTTATGGCTATGCTGTACTGGATTTTCTACCGGGCGCTGCGGCTGGTGTTTCGGCACAGCCACCAGACCAGGGGCCGCGGGTGGGCCAGCATGGGCTACGGGCTGGTGTACACCCTACTCTACAACAGCTGGATCTACGGCATCTTCCTGCTCATTGGTTACTGGCGGAAATAAATGCGTTTTCGGCCTGTTTTTCTGAAAACAGCCCGAAAACGCATCTCCCTCTAATTTATTTTACCACATCAACCTGTTTGCTTGGGGGCCCTGCTCCCCTTACTGCTTCACCAACCGGGTTACCTTACGGGTGTTCTCACTGATCCAGAGCACATGGTACAGCCCCGGAGCCAGCGTTTTGGCAGGTACCAGGGTGGCGGTGGTGCCTGCCACCACGTTTTGCTGCCGCACCAGCCTGCCGTGTGCATCTAAAACCTGTAACTGCTCCTGCCCGGTGGCCAGGCCGTGGGTGAAGGTAAAGTCTTTGGTAACGGGGTTGGGAGACGCGGTACCGCCCGCCGTAGCCTTGGCCTCTACACTGATCACGCGGCTGTACTCAAATTTGCCGTCTACATCTACCTGTTTGAGGCGGTAATAGGTTATTCCTGTTCTGGGGATAGGGTCAGTGAAACGGTACCTGGCCAGTGTAGTGGAGTTTCCGGCGCCTTTCACCTCGCCTATATACTGAAAGCTTTTCCCGTCAGTGCCCGCCTCAACCTCAAAATGGTCATTCATGGTTTCTGAGGCGGTTTGCCAATACAACTGCGACAGGCCTTTCTCCTGCCGCCCGCTGAACCCGGAAAAAGTCACCGGCAGCGGCCCCACCACAGAGGGGTCAACGGCGGTATTATACGCTACAAAGGCCAGGTCACTGTTCCCGCTCAGGGTGATCTCAAAACGGCTGATCTGGGTGTAGTTGGCCTGCGTTATACCAAACACACTAAAGTCTGCCGCCCAAAGCCTGACGCTCCGCTGCCCGTTGGTAAAAGAGCTCTGCAGCGTCATGGGGTTTTGGCTGGCCTCGTAGAAATCTGCCTGCCAGTTGCCCACCGCCGGTATGTTGGTGGCATCAAACACAATACTGACAGAGGTCCCCACCTGGTTGTTGTTGGCGTCAAAGAACTTGTACACGTCAGATCTGGTAGGGTCTGGGTCAGCAATCTGGGTCACCAGAACATCTGGCATGCCGTCTCCAATGGTTTCCTTCACAATCTGCGTAAACGGAAAGGTAAGCCTGCCGGCGGGGAGGTTGGCCACCCCGGTGCCAATGTCTAACCCTGAGAGCCCGTCTGTGAGGTAGCGGGCCATGTCTCTGGCTGGCGCCGGATTACTGGCCCCCGCATGAACGCCATCATACAGCTGCCCCAGCGCCACCTTGGTATTTGAAACGGGCGCAGGCAAGGTACTTACAGGAATAGCCTGGTACTGCCCCGGGATAAACACCACGCCGTTAGCGGTGAGTTTGGCATCATTGGCCCCCGTTGAATAGGTGACTCCGTTGTAGGTGTACGCGAGCAGGTTGTGGCTGTTATCAGGTTTTACCGGGTTAATGCTCCCTACCCCAGACCGCCAAAAGCCGTTGTAGTCGGTGATGATGGCGTTCACGGCATAGGGTGACTGGGCGCTCACCACTGAAGTAGTCAGGCAGGCCGCGCCCAGGGCAAGGGCAGACAGAAATGGTTTCACCGGTTTAAGACGGGAGACGAAGGAGGCTCTGGCAGTTTCCAGCCGGGACCCAGGTGACAGCACCTGAATAAAAGACAAGAATACGGGGGACAAGGGTTTCATTTTTTAGAATAGGTGTATTATTATAAGACAATTTCAGCTGATATAAACACTAATAAATTTTTTATCGAAATTATGAATACTACAGCACCTATCTACCCGTTATCTTTTATTATCTCTCCTCTGGCACTGCCTCTTATCAAATATAGAAACATTAAAATAGCCAAATCACCAAAGGTTGCTTAAATTCTATCTTTATTAGAAAATTTAAATTTATTCAAACATTAACACCAAGATCTATAGAATGATTCTAACCAGTATATCCCCCTAAAAAGAAATAGACGCTTGCGGCTGCCCCAACCCTACACTCCTAAGGCGTGAGCGTCTGTCTTAGCCCCCCGTTTATGCCGCACCCAGGCTTTACTTTTCACCTATACGCCCCTGCTTTCAGCAGCTAGGCAGGCTTGGTTACTTCAGTAACGGGAAACGTCTCAGCAGCCAGGTGCAGCTTTTTCTGTTTTCGGCCTGTTTTTCAGAAAACAGGCCGAAAACAGAAACACCGCCTCCCGCAGAGGTTGGCTTCTGCCCAGGCAATTCATCAGGCAGCAGGTTTCACTTAGCCGTGTGTCCAGATCAGAGCATTAAGTAAGAAGAGAGGGGGAAACCTTGCCGGGGCAATGGCTAAGCGAATAGCCCCAGGAACCAGCCACGGGAGAGCGAGCCGCCTGCCTCTGCGGCACAGGGCAGTTAGACAATGAATTGAAAACGCAGCCTAGCTCCTGAACACTTTCCTGCCCGCTGGGTAACCCACCGGTGGGGCTGCTGCCTTTTTTGACTAGGGCAGCTGTGGGCCATTGAACCAGGTTTACAGTTTATAAGCTACTTTTGCTATTTCAGCCCCAAAACAGAAGGCTGGCCGTGATGTGGCTGGCAAATGCCGGCGCCAGTGGTGCAAGAAAAACGGCACGCAACCTCTTGCTTAGCAGTCACAGGTAAAGTCGCGGCTGTTGAATTTGTCTGAGGCCACATCGCCCACTTTTACGAGCTGGGCAAAGGGAATTTCCTGGCCGGTTACCAGCTCCAGGTGCAGTTGCCCCTCCTTCTCCCCCACTTTTTTGATCATAGTGGTCACGGTCAGAAACTCATGCAGCTCGGTCTGGTACTGTATCTTCAGGAATTTCTTTTTCTGCACAGCCTCGTTTACAGCCGTTAATAAATGCTCGTCCATGGCGTTTGGGTTAGACTAAAGGTATACGAACTGCCCATAATTGGTTTCCCTCCTGCGCCTGTTTACGTTCTTGTTCCGTACGTAAACCAAGAAACGCGGGACGTTCTGCCGCAACGGGCAGCGCAGCAGGTAAATGTAGACTCGTTTTCAAAGACTTCATGACGCTACCTCAAAAACATTTTCTTTATTTCGCGGGGCCGCAGGGGCCCGTACCAGACTTATGAACCGTTTCCTTCCCAGACATGCCGCCCAGGATCTGCTCCAGCACCTGTCCACCGCTGCCCACCAGCAGACGTATGACTTTGAAAAACACAGAGTCACGCTGCTAGACCAGGCCGGGAATGAGCTGGTGCATTTCAGGCTCCCCCTGGTGGTGCCACCGCCCGTCTCCTCCCCGGCGGGCTTTTCGCCTGAAAAAATAAACTACGTGGTGCTGCTGATTCAGGCAGGAAACTGTGCCATGGGTTACTTTGAAGACGGCGTAAACCTCCACCACAAGGTGTTCCGGTCTTACATGGTGCGCAAGAAGCAGGGCAAGAGCCAGATCAAGTACCTCAAGACCAAAGGCAAGTCCCGGGCCGGGTCCCGGGTACGGCTGGGGGAGACCGAGGAATTCTTCGCCAATATCAACGGCCGGTTACAGGAGTACTTTCAGGAGCACACGGTACACCGCATTGCCCTTAGCTGTTCAAAGACGCTGTGGCCTTACCTGTTTGAGGCAGAGGTTTCCACGCCGTTTGACAAGCGGGATGAACGCCTTTTCAAAATCCCGAAGCACGTGCACACGCCCATCTTTGAGGTGCTGCAAGACGTGAACCGCTTCCTGCTACGGGGCGAACTGGTCTATGAGCCGCCCCAACAGCCCCTGGTAGAGGAACTGCTTGCCACCCTTCCCCACTGGAAAGACTACAACTCCGTAGCCGAGGAGGATCACAGCACGCCCTAGCGTTTTCCAGAGAGTTCTCCTATTGGGGAAAGTAGGTCCTACCCCAGAAGGCTACGCGCTGGGCTTTTGCCTAAAGGGTTATCTAAATTCACCTTTTACCTTCTTTAAGTCCTAAAAAACCCCAACTACAACCTGTCATTTCACAGATCTGCCTTAAAAAATAGTAATTTTAGCTAAAAGACTGTATTTTAGCGCTTCCCCTACTATTTTCTGACAGGTACCTGCTTTTCTGACCGGCTTGCTTTTTACAGCCTATGTGTCTGAGCGGCAGGCTATAGAAACGAAACCATGGATGATTTAACTGGTCAGGTACCAGCGGGGCGAAGAATACCAATTTCTTACCAGAATTTTCTGGCACTTACTTCTCATTTTCACTGCGTTTTTGATAATCAGGGCAGGTTTGTTTTTGCCAGCGCCGCCAGTTTTGGGCTGCTGGGCTACCAGCCGGAGGAGCTGACGGGTAAACCCCTTTCTGATTTTCTACACGCCAGAAACCAGGCAGACCAACAGCAGGAGACGCCCACTTTCTCCCGGTTGGGAGAGCCGGTAGAAACCCAGAACCACTACCTCAGAAAAGACGGCCACCTGGTGCAGCTGCACTGGAGCTCCCGGTATGTAGAGCAAGAGCAACGCACGTACGCCGTGGCCCGGCCATGCTCCCCACCAGACACGGCCGTCCTCTCCTTTCAGACAACTGAAGCCAGATACCGCGCGCTGCTAGACAATGGCTATGACATGGTGAACATTGTCACAGCCGAAGGGGAATATACCTTTGTCAGTGAATCTGTCACCAGAATCCTGGGCCACCGCCAGGAAGACCTGCTTGGCAAGAATGGGTTTGCGTACATTCACCCAGATGACCTGCCCCGGGTACTAGCCTTCTTCCAGAGCCAGCTCCACGGCGACCAGACCCCCTCAGCCCCTTTCCGGTTCAGGGCCGCAGACGGCTCCTGGCGCTGGCTGGAGACCACCGTGACCAACCAGCTGCAGAACCCGGCCATACAGGGCGTGGTGCTCAAGTCACGGGACATGACAGACCAGATCTTGGCTGAACAGTGCCGGCATGCGGAGAAACAGCGGTATGAGTCTCTGTTCAAATACCACCCAGATGCTGTTTTCTCCCTCAACCGCGAAGGCTATATACAGGAAGTGAACCACATGGGGTGCCAGTTGCTTCGGCAGCCAGAAGAAAAGATCCTGCAGAAGCATTTCACCAGGTTTCTGCACGCCCGGCAGCTGGAGCATTGCCTGAACCTCTTTAAGATAAGCATCACGGGCACCGCCCAATACCTAGACACCGTTTACCTGACCAAATCTGAAGTCCGGGTAGATGTGAGCCTTACCCTTATCCCCATTCACGTAGACGGGCAAATAGAAGGGGTCTACACCATTGTGCGGGATGTGTCTGAGATCAAAAAGAATGAACGTGAACTCCAGAAGCTCTCACAGGTAGCCAGCAAGGTGAAAAACGTCATTCTGGTCACAGACAAGCACGGCAAAATTGAATGGGCCAATGAAGCCTTCACCCATGAGTCTGGGTACACCCTGGAAGAAGTGCAGGGCAAATGGCCCGCAGAGGTTCTAAGCGGCCCAGAAACGGAGATGCAAGCCCACCGCCGCATAGCCGAAAAGGTGAATATCAAAAAAGAGATGGCCCGTGAGGAGCTGCTCCGCTACAACAAAGACGGCAGCCTCACCTGGATTCACCTGGAGCTAACGCCCATCTTAGACGAGCAAGGTGACCTGCAGCGGGTAGTCTCGGTCACCACTGACATCACTGAAATCAAAACGGCCCAACAGGAAAACCTGAGACTCACAGAAGACCTTTTGCGCCAGAACCGGGACCTGCACCAGTTTGGGTATATTGTGTCCCATAACCTACGCTCCCCGGTAGCCAACATTCTGGGGCTGGTTTACCTGCTGTCCCAAAGTGCGGCCAACCCCACCGCCTCAGAAAAGGTCATCAAGAATCTGCAGGGGGCCGCACAGCACCTAGACACCGTGATCAGAGACCTTAACCAGATTCTGACCGTACGCCAGGAGATTGTAGAACTGAAAGAGGAAATCAACCTTGCCACTGAGGTGGAGAATATCCTCAACAGCATTCACCAGCAGCTGGAGGCCTGCGGGGCAACAGCTACGGTAAACCTCACCGGCGGACAACATATCTTTGCCGTGCGCAGCTATGTTACCAGCATTCTGCAGAACCTGCTCACCAACGCCATCAGGTACCGCTCCCCAGACAGAAAACCTGAGATCCAGATTTATACTGAAACCGAAGGTGAATTCCTCTGCCTGTCTGTCAAAGACAACGGGCTGGGCATAGACCTGCCCAAAGAGAAAGACAATATTTTCAAGCTCTACAAACGGTTCCACTTCCATATTCAAGGCAAAGGCCTGGGGCTGCATCTGGTAAAAACTCAGGTAGAGGCCATGGGCGGAAAGATCACCGTAGAAAGTGTTTTGCGGGAAGGCACCACGTTCAAGGTCTGGTTCAAGCAGGCGTAAGACCATTCTGTTTTCGGGCTGTTTTTCTGAAAACAGCCCGAAAACAGAATCTTTTGCCGGCGCCAGTGGAGCATTAAAACCACCTTTGCTTACCAGAAAGTGCAGGCAGGAGGGCTATTGGTGCAAGAGAGACAGCAGAGCAGCAAAACCCGGCAACGCAGGAGTGTGACCAGGTAAGCGGCTCAAAATTTGATTGAAAGCAGGCTTCTGGCGCAATTGAGTGCAAGGGCCTCCGTTTTTAGGCTGTTTTCAGAAAATCAGCCCGAAAACAGACCCTGATCTCCCCATAACAGCACAACCGGCCACGCATGCGCCAGATGGGAAAAACCTGAACAGCTTGCCGGTGAGGAGTGCTTGTAACACCAGTTCTTTTGGCAACACCAAAGACCCTCTTACACAAGGCCTCCCCCGGCCCCCGGCTCATCTGGCAAGTCACGCACAGGCATGATCACGATCTCCTGAATGCGCCAGTGCAAGTTTTCCAGCTCTTCAGAGAGCTGCTCCAGGCGCGCCACCAGCCCTGTTTCTTCTGAGGGGACCACATAGGCTTCACCCAGGTAAATATGGCCTTCCTCCCGCATTCTAAAGCTGAACTTCTGTATCCAGGGCTGGTGCTTCAGGATTGCCTGCACCTGGTGAAGTAAAGGGTCTGTCTTTTGGTCATCTACGGTTTTGGGCTGTTCATCCATCAGGTCAAAAACCGCCTGTTTCAGGTTGGAGTAGCCGTCTTTCAGAATGTCAAAGGCAATCACCAGTGCTGCTACCGCGTCTGCCCACCACCAGCCCAGGCCAATTCCCAGAACACCCAGAATGGCCGCCGAAGCAGTCATCCAATCAGCTTTGTTCATCTCGGCGTCTGTGTAGAGGTTCTTCTCGTGCAGTTTTTTCGCCAGCGGCAGTTTCATGCGCCCCAGGATCATGGCCGGAAACGTACCGTACAGCATAGCCGCAATCATTAGATAACCCAACCAGACTTCCTGCCCAAAAATCACTTTAATGCCAATGGTGGGGTGTTCCTGCTTAATGAGTGTGGCCGTAGAATCAAAAATCAGAAAAGCCCCCACCGCAAACAGGGCCACCGCGCTGCACAGGTAGGCAATGCTCACCACCCGGTGATAACCGTAGGGGAAGTCCTTGTTAGGCTTTTTGTGAAACACCCGCGAGGCTATGAGAAAAGACAGGGAAGGCGTTAAACTCAGCATATCTTCAAACCAGGCGGTTTTCATGGCCTGCGAGTTGCCCATGGTAAGGTACACCACCGCGGCCGTTGACAGTAGGTAGGCCACCGTGATCCACTCCAGCTTTTTGGCTTTTTCAAAAACCGGCTTCAGTTCTGCGGGGTATTCAAAGTTATCTATGGGTCTCATGGCGCCACTGTGCTTCTATGGATTGTTTCTGCCCGTGCAGGAAAGACTCTAATGCCACTACAAACTCATTTTCACCTTTTATCACCCCCATGACATGCTTCTTCTGGCCTACTTCTGCGTAAGGGCGGGTAAAGGCTATTTTCTTCTTCCAGGGGGTGTCATCTGTGGTGCCGGCAATGACCAGGTGCAACTGCTGCTGCTCCAGTTTCTCAAACAGGTTCTGCTCTGTGTCGTTCACCCACTGCACTCGGGCATTTACAGACCGCGCAAAGCCCTGGACCAGCGCCGCCTCCACCCCGGTTGGCACTCCCATCTGGCCCATGACCCAGGGTTTGTTTTGTGAGTACCCTACTTTCAACGTGCCATTTGTCACCTGCCGGAGCGTCTTCTCCGGATCTTTGGGGAACTGCCCGCAGCTACTCAGATAAACCAGGCAGCAAAAGAGACCTACTAACTTCAATTGTTTCATGGGCAGAGAGAACAGGTTCTAGTGGGGGGCGTTGCACAGCATCGCTCCGTTCAAAATACCCGTAGTACGCAGACCATTTATGCTGAGTTAATACAAATGGAAACACAGCTATTGCTCGGCCATGCTCCCCCTCTTACCCCCTCAGCAAAATGCAACTCTAAGCACCTAATCCCGTTTGATCCTTCTATAGAAGTTTTACAGAAGTAATATTCTACCTACAAATGAAAAAACTGAAATTAGTAGCAGCGTTGGCGGTAGCCGCCATGTTGCAGATACCTACGGTTCACGCCCACAACGGTGTGGGACAAGACACTACCCGTACCACCAACAAAGCCCGGGCAAAGCAAGGGGTAAACGAAGTGGGCCACGGCACCAAAGAAGTGGGAAAAGGCACGAAGAACCTGGCCGTGAGTGGGGCCAAAGCCACTGCCAAAGGGGCCAAGAAAGCAGGTAAAGCTGTGAAAAAAACCACCAAAAAGGGAGTGGAGAAAGTAAAAGGCACAGATGAATAAGCCTTTCCTATATTGTCATAAAAAAAGCGCTACCCACATAGTAGCGCTTTTTTTATGACAATACATGATGGGGGTAGAACTAAAGGTACACAATGACCTTAGATAAAAATTGCCGAAAAAATTGCGTTTCTGAACGAATTGGGCAGATTTTAGCCACTTTAGAAAAAATTGCGCCGAAAAACAAAAGGTGCATTGGAGGTTAATAAATGGTAAATATTGCGGGCTGGTTTCGCCTCCACACCTTACAAAAGGTTAATTAGGAGAAAAAATTGCCGAAAAAAGCCGTTTAAACGTGGTGTAATCAACGTTTAAACGGCTTTTTATATTTACTCTTGCGGCGGTAGTCGATTACGCATCAGCTCTAACATTTGGGCCTGCATCTCTTCGTACATTTCCCTTAAATCCTGTTGCTGTTCTTCAATGTGGTCAACCTTGTAGAACAGGTCTTCAGCCAGATTAGGCATGTAATTGGTTATATAGGCGGTTACACGCCATATTTCAAGAATATCTTCGTACTGTATATTAAAAGGCGGGTGTTTCTTCCTGTTGTCACTTCTACACCTCAAAAAGCCTTCAGCAAGTCTGTTTTTGATTCTTTTTATTTGAATACCTCTGTTAGAGACAACAATACAAGCCTCTAAATCTGGGATATGAAGCCAATTGGCACGCTCTACGTAGTTTCCAAGCACCCAGGAGCCGTCATGATAAGTTGGCTCCATGCTATCACCATCAACCTGTAACAATATAGAATGCTTCCCCCTGGTAAAGACACGTGGTAATACAGCAGCCTCCAAGTGTTCAAAGTATTCTTGTGTCTGATACCCTTGCACATAGTTTGCAGCCGCCTTCACATTCACCATAGGCACAGTGATGTTCTCACTAATATCTTGGGTGGCTACTAGAACTTCACCTTTGGTTGGCTTGCTGATGTGAGCGACTCTCATACCAGCATAAGGTACAGGCGCGTCTTTTAGAACAGTAAGTGTACTTTTAGTTTTTCCTAAAGGCTTTAGGTTACCATTTAGGTTACCATTCGGGTTACCCTCCTTCTCAGGCTCATCATTGGTAACCTTTTTTTCAGACCCACTAAGCAAGTAGTCACTTGATACGTCAAGAATATCGACTAACCGAAGAAGAAGGTCAAGAGACGGATAGCTTTTCTCTGTCTCATAATTAGACACAGTATTCCGCTTCATATCCAGCTTTTCAGCCAAATCTGACTGGCTAAGGCCTTTTTGCTCCCTAGCCGCGCGCAAGCGCTCTCCAAAGCCGGTAAAGTTACTTGACATATTTAGGTCAACTTTCTTGACTTGTTCACGTTCCTTGACTATGTTTGTCCTACTTAAGTGTCACAAAGATGCAGAACGCAACCGAAATAAGAAACAAAATAAAAACTGAGGCTAGAAAAGGCGATTACGTTGAGGTCGCTGAACTAGTAGAGCTTAGTCCAAGCATGGTGCGGAAAGTAGTTAATGGCATCCGAGAGAATGACTTGGTGCTTGAGGCATTTATAAAACTTCTAGCAGACAGAGCAGAGAGAAAACAACTATTCAATTCCCCTGAGCTACAGTAGAAAATTGACTGGAGAGTAGACTGATGAAGCCAATTGACGGAAAACTTTATTTTGAGTTTGCAGACCTTATTGAGTATGGCTTTACTATAGGCTATCTCAAGAAGGCTACTAGCTTATACCGTTCTGGCCAGGCTAAAGCCTATGCCAATATCAGTGACCCAGACGATGGTCGCAAATGCCTTATCTCCTATGATTCAATTCCAGCGTCAGCTATTGCAAACAAAGGGATACCAACCAAGAAAGTCCTTTTAGAAGAGTATGAAAATGGTCAAAAAGAAAATATTGACCTCGCCATACAATCATTGCTTAAGCCACTTTCAGACAAAGACAAAAAAGACCTTCAGGACTTTCGTATCAAACGGGAACAAGCCAATTTGAACACTGGTGAAGTTTTCTTAGAAGAGGTTAGCGCCCTACCAAAAGCAAAGATAAACGCGTATGGTCAGGCCTGCCGCTGGCTGGCATTGATGGCAGAGGAGAGACTGAAAAACAAAGATTTCCGCTGCCGTATCTCCCCAACTTTCCAAACCCTAAAGGACTTTTACGAAGCATGCATTACCCTTTACACAGCTGAAGGTGTGGCATTGCCAAAGAACTTCAGGAAAGTGCAGGAGAAAGTAGCTGAGTACAAAAAACATGGGGCACTTTGCCTTGTAAATAGAAATTTCGGGAACACCCGCACCCAGAAGATTGGACAGGAACAGCTTGAGTATCTAATAAAGCTGTACTCAGATGACCGCAAGCCATCTTTTGCCTTAGTCACCAAGTGGTACAACAACGCAGTAGAGCAACTCCGCACAGACTGGAAGAGCGTAGCCGTCAGAACCGTAGAGAATAACCTTCTCCAGCCTGATGTGCAGCCCGTTTGGTACATGGCCAGACATGGGTTTGAGGCTTGGAAAGAGCTATATGAGTACACCATGCTGCGCTACAAGCCACCGTTCCGTGATGCGCTCTGGAGTATTGACGGCACCAAGGTCAACTACTATTACAGAACTGAAAAGGGAACAGCAGCCAAGCTCCAAGTGGTAGCTGTATTAGATGCTTTCAGTGAGTGCTGGCTTGGTTGGTCATTCACTACGGGCAAAGAAGACCACCTACAGGTGGCAAATGCCGTGAAAATGGCTGTGAAGAACAGCGGTGGCATTAAGCCCAGTCAGTTCCAATATGACAACGGCTCAGGTAACGTCAAGTTCTTCAAAGAAATGGCTGGCCTGCATTTTCCGGCAATGCCTAACAACGGGCAATCAAAGCCCATAGAAAGCGCCTTCAAACGCCTTCAACAGCAGGTGATGCGTGAGAACCGCTATTTCACCGGCCAGAATATCACCGCCAAAGAACTTGACAGCAAGGCAAACAAAGCCATCCTGAAGGAACTGGAAAAAGAGAACACTTTACCTGACCTAGCTGCGGTTCTCCGGCAAGCAGAAATGGACTTCCATATCTGGAATAACACCAAGGTAAAGGATGGGAAAACCCGCAAGGAATTGTACCAGGAAAGCCAGCACCCTCACCCAACCTTCTTTACCACTAGAGACGCTCAAGACGTGTTCTGGCAGTGGAATGACGAAAACAACGCAGGTAGACCTAATACCTATTACCGCACCGGCTTACAGGTAATCTTCAATGGCAAGAAATACAATTACGAGGCAGTAGTCATGAACTCAGACGGCTACACTCCAAGCCTCACGCCGCAAGGTTTCATGGTGCCTGATGTTGATTTCCATGAGCGTAATGTTGGGCAGGAATTCTGGGTTAAGTACGACCCTGACAACTTGAGAGACAGGGTTGCTCTGTACATAGGTAAAGACCGCCGCTTTGTGGGGTATGCCTTCCAAAAGGAGCTAATGCAGCCAACAGTGGTGAGTTACCAACCTGGAGACAGAGAGAATATCAACATCCGCCTGGATGTCAAAAAGCAGCAGAAACAGAAAACACAAGAGCGACTTTCAGATATCACAGAGCGATTCGATTCTGAAGAATTGGTGAAGCTGGGCCACAGCTTTGTGGATAAGGAAGCTCTGAACAATGCGGAGGCTGATTACCTAGAAGGTTTCAATAGAAAAACTGCCCTAGAGCCAGAAGAAGATGAACTGGTGCCTGTGCCAGTGATGCCGCCCAAAGACCTTAATCAACGCAAGTACCAAGCTTACAAGAACCTAAGCTTTGACTGAATAAAAAAAGGCTGGCGGGGGTAGGAGCCCGACAGCCTTTTGAGAAAAACAATTAACGAACCCAAAATTAGAGAAAAACAATGACTGAACAGCAGAAAATTCAGATTGCCAAAGGTATTGAGCAATACAAGGCAGACAAAGGTGTCAGCTACACTCAAATAGCTGATTTATGTGAGGTAAACAAAGGATATATCTCCCATATCATAAACGGCAACTGGAATGCCGTGCCGGTAGGTGACAACAAAACCAGCGCCATCAGTGACAAAGTATTCCTGAGGATCAAGGAAAAGCTAGGCCTGGAGACTGAGGTATTTGAGACAGAAAATTACAAGGACGTGTTCACGGCCCTAATGGATGCCAAGCTACGCAAGGAATACCGCATCATTGACGGTAGAACTGGGGCTGGCAAAACTTGCGCTGTTACCCACTTCTCGCAGATTCACCCTAAAGAAACTTATTTGGTCAAAGCGGCCAACACAATGACCGCCCGTGATTTCATTGCCGCAGTGGCTAGGACTGTTGGAGTGCCAGACCACACCAACCGCTACAGAATGTGTGTAGCGATTGCCTCTAAGCTCTCACGTGAGACTAACCCTATCTTAATCATTGATGAGTCAGAAGTTCTGAATGATGCCTCATTGGGCGCTGTCAAAGACATTTTTGATGAAATGGAATTTAAAGTGGGGTTTGTGCTAATCGGTGCCAATGAGTTTGTGAAGAAACTGAAGAAGAAAGCGGAATCTGGCCGAACGCCTTTCCCTCAGTTGTACAGCCGCTTCAGGCATAACCCTGTTTACCTGAACCCGCCTACCTATCAAGAGTGCGAAATGATTGGCAACTCTTTTGGGGTAACAGACAAACGCGAGATACGCAGGCTCTACGACAATTCAAGTGACTTCAGAGACATTTTCAATGCCCTGCGCGCCCGCAGGAATGATCATGACCTCCTTTCAAACGCAGCCTAAAACCACCTGATATGGAAGTGAAAACATCTAAAAAGAAGGCAGAGCAGCCTTACAGGAATTCCATCGGCGTGATGGATATCATCAATACCGAATTTGAATACTGGGAATTGGTAGAGCCGTGGGCAGAGCATTTGGGTAAACCTGCCAAGAACTTCAAAATGATGGTATATGGGCACCCAAAGAATGGGAAGACCTCTTACCTCATGCAGCTCACGAAGTATCTGGCCACCTTCACCACCGTGTACTACAACAGCATTGAGGAGGGCAAGAGCCAAACACTGAAGGAATCTTTGCTTCGGCACAATCTGAAGGAAGTGGCTGGTAAGTGGATGCTAGGGAACAGAGACACCTATCAAGAAATGGTGGCAAAGTTGAAGCGTCCCGGCTCACCCCGTGTGGTGGTGATTGACAGCAGGGATTACATGAATCTTACTACTGAGCAGTATAAGCGCCTAGAGAAACAATTCCCCAAAAAGGCCTTCATCATTGTGTGCTGGGAGCAAGCTGGCAAACCAGCAGGAAAGTATGCCAGGGACATTGAATACATGATGGACATTGTAGTTCACGTGGAAAATTTCAAGGCAAAAGCGGTGAGTAGGTTCGGGGGCTTCGGAACCTTCACCATCTGGAACAGAAAGCCTAAGACCGGAGAACAGTTAACCCTTATAACACATTAATCCATGAAAATTTTATCAAACATCACCCCAAATATTGACTTCAACCGAGTGAAAGAAATAGCCAGAACAATGGATATGGCCTATCAAGCCACAGCTGAAGAAGTAGCACTTCTCAAGAATGGGATGGAGTCTGCTTTCAGGCAAATGCTAAACCTTAGAATGGAAGCTTTTGCCTCACCTGAAGAATACCAGGCAGAACTGGAATATTGGGCAGACAGATATAAAGCCCATAAAAAGCTATACAAAGAAGCCGTCCCACGCCTAATGAAATTTGAAGAAAGTGAGGTGGCCCGTGGCTAAGGTGAAGCTTGACAAATCAGTAGTAATCACCGCAAAGGGCAAAGTGAAAGTAACAATGAATACTGCCCAGCGGGTGGAATTTGAGGAGGTCTTTTGGAAGATGGCAGAGTACACCGCTGGCTTGGCTTATGAAAATACTTTGGCCACTGAAGAAGGCATGTTAATACGCAGTTTCTTCTTTCTGCTGAAGCAAATAGAGCAAAACTTCATCAGCACTTTCTCCAGCGCACCTGAACACGTGCTAACTCTCACCAAGTCAGAAGCAGCAATCCTTTGGGTCTGTTATTCGGCTTCGCCTTCAGTTGGCGAGGAAATGTTAGTGAAAGCCCTAATGGGCAAAGTAAACCAAAAACTTATCTGACAAATGACACACATACAGCAAATGAGGGAGCAATGCCAGGCAGAGCAGAAAGAAGTTCTGAACCTGCTGAGGGTTGATTTTGGGTGGCTGTTCTGGTTTAGGGTTGATGCCGGAAAAGCCTACATCTGGGATGTTTTGAACTTGGACGAAAGTGACAACCAATACATACAGGCAAGCCCTGTATTCTGGGCTTGGTGGCTCAACCAGTGGCAGCTCAGGGATACTGAATTGCTTAACAACCTGAGAATGGTAAATGGGGAACTGGTGTACCAAACCCCACTGGCCAGTGGGCAGCTTTCCCGTAGCTGCCGCACCCTCAGCACCGCCGAGCATTTCAGGATTTTTTACAGGTTCTACCACCAACCCAACAAGCTCCAAATCTTTCCAGAAACCGCCGTGCTGGAGGGAATTGACCAAGACATAAGACAATCAAAACAATTTCTAATAATTAAACACTAAAACCATGACACAAATAGAAGCACTTAAAGAAGTACCTACTGAGGAACTAGAGCGCCTACTGGCCCTGCGCAAGCAAGAAGAGAAATTTGAGAAACAGCGCCAGCGGGAACAATACGAGGCTGAGGAACACCAGCTAGTGGTTCACCTAACAGAAAATGCCAATAAGCTGCATGGTGCTCTTGCCGGATTTAAAAAGGTATGCTTTGACAGGCTCAAAGAGCATTATGAGAAATTGAAAGCCTACGGCGGTGTATCAGAAGCCAACAAAGGCAACTTCAGCATCAAGTCAGCTGATGGTTTGATGAAAGTTGAATACTCAAAACAGGTAGGAAAAGGGTTTGACGCCCGTGCAAGCCTGGCAGAGGAACGGCTTAAAATGTTCCTGGAGTCTTTTGTGAGAGTGAAAGACAAACGGATGTACAAGATGGTCACTTCACTCCTAGAGAGAAATGCCGTCACTGGGGACTTTGATATCAAGCTCATCAACCGTCTCTACAAGATGGAAGAAGACTTTGACAACCAAGACTGGAAAGAGGCTATACGGCTGTTCAAAGAGAGCTACACTGAACAGAAAACCACCAACTACGTGCGGTTCTTTCTTGCTGATGAAAACGGGAAGCTTCAGCCCCTCAGCCTCAATTTCGCTAGTCTCAACTATTAATCAAATCAATTTATAAGCAATGAAAATCTATGTAGCAAGTAGCTGGAGAAATGATATCCAGCCAGCCGTTGTGGCCTTACTCAGAGCCGCTGGCCATGAGGTTTATGACTTCAAAAACCCGCACGGGAACACTGGTTTCAGTTGGTCACAGATTGACCCTAACTGGCAACAATGGACTGATGAGCAGTACCTGGAGGCATTGAACCACCCAATTGCTGTGGCTGGATTTAAAAGTGACTTTGATGCCATGCACTGGGCTGATGCCTGTGTTTTAGTTCTGCCTTGTGGCCGGTCAGCGCATACTGAAGCCGGATGGATGCAAGGGATGGGCAAACCAACCATTGCACTTTTAGCCGGTGGTGAGCCCGAATTGATGTACAAGATTTTTGAAGCCTGCTTTACAACGGTGGTAGAAATTAAAGAACACCTGGAAGCATTAGAGCTTGCCTCGGTAGTAGAATAAATCCCGGCCACGGTGGCCCTTGAGGTGGTTCGATTCCGCCTCCGGGAGCAAATCAACTTCAGAACGTCATGGAGTTACAAAAAGCGCTGAAAATAGCCAATTACCTGTGCAAGGGGTTGGCACCATACTGCGAACGCATAGCTATTGCTGGTTCTGTACGCAGAGGGAAAGCCGATGTGAAAGATATAGAGCTTTTGGCCATACCTAAACGGGAAACCCGTGGGGAACCCATCCAAGACCTCTTTGGCAATGTCACGGCACCGGCACTACAGGTAAATATGCTTTGCGAAGGTCTGAAACGAGTACCCAAAATCAGATGGATTAAACCTGGCACAAGTGAAATAATTGATTGGCCACTGAAGAATGAAGCAAAGTACTTCAGGGGATACATAGACAGCTGTGACATCAAAGTAGACATTTTCACAGCCAGGGAATGTACTTGGGGATATCAGATGGCTATCAGAACAGGCCCAGCAGAGTTTTCCCAGGCGTTGGTTCAGAAGTGGCTCAGGTTGGGTTATCAGGGGCAAGGGGGCATGTTAACCAAATATGGAAAGCTGGTACCTGTACGTGAAGAAAAAGACCTTTTTGACCTCCTGTACATGGAATATGTATTGCCCCACAAAAGAGAATCTCAACTAATCTTAAGATAAAATGAAAGCACTTTTACAGAAAACACCCAGAAAAGCTCCGCTGAAAAGTGACAATAAGCCTAACCCCTTCCTAGTGGCGTTGCTACTTATTGCGGTCACCCTTGCCCTTCCTGACTTTGACAATGCCTTTGTAATTGCTGTGGTTAAGCCAGTATTCGGAGGCATCGCCTTTGCATTAGTTTTAATTGGCCTGAAGATTAAAGAAACTGAAAAGTAATCATGATTCCACAGCTAGTAAACCAAAGAGGAAATTTTGATGATGTCAGAATAAGCCTTCAGCTTAATAACTACAGTTTAGAACACCTAGAGGCTGCCATTCAAAATGAAAAGGCAAAGCCCCAACCTAGGCAAACAGTGATTAAACTAATTGAAAAATACATTAATAAGAATGTAAATGAGAAATAGGAATAAACATTGGTGGAAAGGATTTGCTCAAGGTCTGTTTGCCTCATTAATTCTTGATGTCATTCTAGAGATTGTAGAATATATAATTCTTTACCTCATATAAATTACAGATGAAGCGCACCCCCGGCCAAAGCATCAAAATTCACCATCTGATAAATAGACTCGGTATTTCGGGAGATAAAGTCAAACTAGTTGAACAGTTCACTAAGAACAGGGAATCTAGCACAACTGAGTTACTGGAGTCTGAAGCTGACCAACTTATAAAACACCTGGAAAGCCTGAATCAGAAGGCAGATAAAATGCGGAAGAAAATCATCAGCATGGCCCATAAGATGCGCTGGCAAATTGATGGGACAAAGGTAGACATAGCAAGAATAGATGCCTGGTGCCGCAAGTATGGAGCACCAGCCAAAGGCTTCAATGACTACACCTATAATGAGTTGCCCAAGCTGGTAACACAGTTCGGGAAAGTATACAAGTCTTACCTGGAAGGATTGAGGAAATAGCCATGAACGTAAGTGTCTATAAATTGAAAAGCGACAAATTGAACGGTGCCATGTACCTAGGTTTCAAAGATGGTATCCTAAATAACTTTGCAAGCGAATTGAATGTGCCTCTGACAGATGACCAATGGCACTACCTAAGGCAGAGGCTCCCGTTAAGAGAAGCTAACATTAACGAACTAACCCAGGCAAACCTGAAAATTACCCCAGTGGTGGCCAAAAGTGTACAGGATAAGGTTATACTGTTCTGCCAGTTCTATAAATCCTACAGAGGCGTGAGCTACGTAGCTAAGCAGTTGGAGAAAGCTAATCTTAAAAACATTCCGGTGAATAAAGACCTATTGAAAGTGTTCTTTGAGGACGGTCTTCAGAACTTCACCCTCCAGAATTACATTAACCGGATCAACATCACCAAAGACTACCTGAAGAATGGGTTGCCTGGTGCCCAGGCGACTAAGATGCCTGACTACTATGATAGGGATTTTGAACGAAAGCTCGGGCGGGAGGAAATTCAGCAGTACCATGCCCATCTTTACAGTAAAGGCTGGGTAAAAGAATATAACGGCACTACTGGTACTGTTTGGAAAGAGAAAAAAACTAACTTGTAACACAATGAAAATAGTTTCCATTGACATAGAAACAACCGGCCTTGACATCAACTTGTGTCAGGTGATAGAGATTGGGGCAGTAATAGAAGACCCTGTGAATATTGTGCCTCTAGAGGAGCTACCAGAATTTAGGGCTATGCTTCATTATGATACTCTGCACTGGGAAGAAGTAGCTCAGGGGTTACATAAGGAAAGTGGTCTTTTGGAAGAATGGGAGGCAGCAAAAGCCCAAGGTTTGTTAACACAGCCTGAAAAAGTAGCATCTATGTTTAGAAGCTTCTTAATTGAAAATGGCTTTGTTCCTGGTGATGAGGGGCAGGTTGTTATATTAGCGGCAGGGAAAAACTTTACAAGATTTGACCGACCTAGACTGGAGAAGCTACCTGAGTGGAAAGCAAATATCAGATTCCATAATTGGGCTTATGATCCTTGCGCCTACTACATAGATGTGAAGACTGACCAGAAGCCGCCTGACCTTAAGGAGTGTAAAAGAAGGGCTGGCTTAATAGAAACTAAGGTTATACACAAGGCAGTTCCTGATGCTAAAGCAATTATTGAATTATTAAGAATTAAAAACATCTATTAAATGATACTCTTATGAAAAAGTACCTGTTCATTTCCCTCATTCTTTTAGCTTTATATTCTTGTGATGGCAAGCAGGCAATCATTGAGAAAACAGCCCGTGAGCGCGTAGCTGAAAGGCTTAAATCTCCGGATACAGCTGATTTTATTAGTGCTGAAATAGTTGGTGGCACAATGGATACTGCTTACGTGGTGCATGTGGTGGTAGATGCCCAGAATGACTTTGGTGCAAAGAAGAGGAGCTCTTACCTGGTAGCTTTAAAACAAGATGGGGAACGGTTATACTGGGATCAGGAGAAGGCAGTACAGGAAGCGGGTGTTAAGCCAACAAAACAAGAGATAGCCCTTATGGCTCAAATAAATGACTTCCAATAAAATTAACTTTAAAAGTGAAAAAGCCACCTATTAGGTGGCTTTTTTTATGCTGTTACCTCTAGCTCTGGGGTCATACTTTGGGAGCGGCCCACGGCTTTGTAATCATCTGTGTACTTAAAAGTGAAATCCTGAACCATCTGCTCAATACTGTCATGCTTTGTGTCCTGATAGATTTTAACCCTTTCCATCGGTGTCAAAAGCGGGCCACCGGAAAAGCCTTGCAGTACTTTGTAAAGCTCCTGGGCACGGCCTAAGAGAACGTCACCATCTTCTGTGCCCTTGCCTGGCAGGCGCACCCGTAAAGGAGCCACTGTGCAGTGTTGCACTCCACGGGAAACAGTAACAGTAGTAATATTGGCAAACTCTAGGTATACTACATCAAGGCGTGAAATAACACCTTTGCCTTCGTTGCTTAGTTGGTTGTTCCAACGTTCCACTTTCTTAATGGAAGGAATCTTTGAAGTGATATGTTGCCTCAGCGCTTGAATTACCTCAATCATGACTGGTTATAAATTACGTTTTCAATAGTACGGGCAGTAATGAAATAACGGCGCTCAAGTACCTGCATGATCTGCTGGGGCTGGAGTTGAATGAATACCTTTTCTCCTGCATATTCAACGGCCACTGGCTCGGCTTTGAGTTTTTGGAAGTCCCTCCTTATCCTGGTGTTACGCTCCCGGTTCAGCTCTTGGTCTCGCATAGTATATTATTAACCAAATATACGATTTATTTCATGTTCCAAGAGGGAATTTAGCATCCTGTCCACCTCAGGGTTGTCGCCCATAAACTGCCTTTGGGGCATATTGATAGTCCTTTCCAGGTAAGCTTTTTTAGAGAGCGCCATATACTTCCATTTGTCGTCTTCAGTCTCATAATACTTTGCCCAGAAGAACTTGCGCATAGCATTTGTGATGGTGATTTCCTGCGCTATCTGACCACCTTCATTATGGATTTCGGCATAGGGCGCATCTGTTTTGAAGTATATGGTCTTACCTTTTACTTCATAATCAATGGAGCGCCTTAGCCTACCTGAGCCCTTCCCAATCAGGATGGCCCTGTCCGGGTCTTCATCATTTTTCCGCTTCTCCCAGGGGTCACCGTAGAACCCGCCCTTCTGGAAGTTTTGGTCAATGCTGGCCATCACCTCATTTGCCCCCAGTTCCGGCAGAACCTTCACCAGTTGCCTCAGTTGGTTGGCCATTCTGTGAACGTCTTCAGAAAAATCTTCCATTATGCAGCCCTCCTAATCTTATCATGGATTTCCTGGCCGTTCACGTCAAAGTACTGGTGAGACTCTGGAAAAACCACACCCGTTATTCCTGTATTATGGGAGAACATTTTAGGCAAGGCTGGCAATTCCAGGGCTGTAATATCAGTTGCCTCACGTCCTGCCCTTGGCACCCGTATAATATTGCAACGGCACTGCCAGTCAAAGGGAATCCAATGGGTTTTCCAGAAGTCATGGTCAGGAGGCAATGTAATGCCTTCAAATTTCCTATGGGAGCCACGTACCCTGTTGTCACCGGCTGTAGTAACCTTAAGAAAATAGTATTCTTTGTTCTCCTGGAATTTTTGCCACTTGGCAGCACCTTGGCCTGAGGCTACTGCTGTGTTGTACTCAGCTGCCAAATGCTGCACATTGTACTCCTCGTGTTTCAGAAGCGCTTCTTTCTTGAAAGAGTTCCAAGGCCTCAGTTCACCCTGCTCATTCTTGAGCAAGCCGTTTAAATCCATCAGCAGCTGGTAGTTCTTGAAAGCAGAAAAGATAAAGACGTTCTGTTCCATTTTCTTCAGGAACAGGTAGTCTGGAGAATTATATTTCACCCCAGCCAGGCCTTTTCCGAATCCATCTTCCACTGCACTGAATAGCTCTACCCTCACAAGCTCCTGTACTGCCTTCCATTCCTTGCTTTCAAGAAAGTCTATAGGCTGTTTGTCTGGGTTTGCGTGCAAGAGCGCGGCCAATGCCTTTGTTCTCTGAAGAAGCCGTTTTCCTGACTTGGCTGATAGCGTGTACATCAGCTGGCCACAGCAGCTGTCAACCCCACCCCCTAAGGAATGGGGCTGGTTAAAATTTAGGGCTTCTTTCTCCTCCTTTCCCTTCTTTGGGTCAGTTTCCGGGTCTGGCTTCTTCTTGTTGCCATCGCCTCCGTTACCCCGTTCATTCTCCTCATCAATCCATTTACGCCACTTAATAAACTTGCCTTGCAATGGGTAGCCCCAATCCTTCAGGAACGGTAATAGGGTAAAATTCCAGTAGAAGTACATGTACCTCATCTTAGCCTGGATAAAATGCTCTTCCACACGCTCATGAACCTCGCCTTTGTATTGGCCACCGGCGGCATCACTCGTCATGGTTTGCCCGGTTAGAAGCTTTGATATTTCGTCATTGGAGTACAAGCCAATCTCCTTATAGATCAGATGGCCATCTTTATCTTTCACTTCCAGTAAGTCTAGCTCCTCATCAATGTCAGTAATGATGTAACCATTAGAACCGAGGTTCTGCAACATGGCTTCCTTTTTATCCAGAATATCATCATCAGTCTCTTCCGTTTTCAGGTTTACCAACGGCTGGCCATACTTCTCACTTCTTCTGGCCCAGTCGTTCCTGGCATGTCTCTTCCAGGTTATATCTGGGCCAACCTTCATGAGCAGCCCCAAATTATCCGGTTTGCCAATCTCCAGGAGTAGCTTTGTAAAGTCGCCTCCTTCGCGGAAAGGCAAGCCTACCTCATCTTTTAAGCTCAATAATACCTGGCCCAGTTCTGGGACCACGTGCTCACGGGGTATGATATCAAAACGGGTGAATTCCCCTTTGAAATCACCTTCAGAATCAGGATAGTCAAAGTTTACCAGGGTGTGGCCATAGAGCTCAGTGTCCAAGATGGTACTATTGAAGTCATAGAACCAAGGCCGCAAAAATAGCTTTAGGGCATCCGGATCTTCTTTCCCGTTTTCATCAACTACTACAAAGGGCTCTGCCAACACTTTATTCTTTAGTTTGCTGACATTGCCGCTCAAATGGCCATCAATCATATACTGGTCATACAAAGCCAGCAGTTGTGCCCTCCTGGGTTTTTCAGGGTTTTTGGCGGTATCTACGGCACGCTTATAGTTTGCCATATCAGCTGTCACCTTAGTTGGTTTCTCTTTGGTGACACGGTTGCGCAGCCTGTCCTTTGGCTTGCTGGAGGTCTGGGCGGCTAGCCTATTTGTTATAGGCCACTCCCCAGAAAGAAGTTTGTTAAAGCTGAATTTCATATTATTGATTTATAGCTGTTCCCTAAGTGACTGGCTTCCCCAACGGAAGGTGCGGCCTTTGCCAGATTCTTCCTGGTACCGGGGCAATTCAGGCAATAGCTCCCCCTTCTGGACCCGGCAGAGCCAGGTGATGGCGGCTTTGTACCTGGTTTCCCTAATGTCTGAGACATCACGGTAAGTGCCGGAAGGAATGAGGTTCCAAATAGAAAGGTCTGCCATTACTTCCACTATCTTGGAGTTTCGCGATTCTCCTTCAGTGGCAAATATGGCGGCTACATCAAACCGTGACCGGAGGTAAGAGCTGATATCTTCCTGGGCCTGCCGCTCAGCTTTACGCCGGGTTTCCGGGTCATTTTCTGAAAATGCCTCTAAATCTTCCTGGTCGATGAGTCCTTTGTAATCTTCGTCTGTTAAGAATGCCATATTAGAATGCTCTTGAATTGCTTAAACTGTACCTGCCGCTTCGGGCGCTCCTGGTGCCGCCCCGGCCTTTCTTGAATAGCTTCTGCCAGGCAGATTCGTCAGCATCGGGGCTATCATCTGGCCAGGCTCCTTCTTCCCAGGCAGTGAGGTGTTCAATGCCTAGTATCATGTCTGGGTCTTCCTCTTCCTGGGCACTGTAGAAAACAGAACCATTTTCGTAGTGCACAGACATAGAACCAATCCGGTCATCTTTGTCTCCCTTCTTCTCTTTGTCATACCGTATGAATTGCTGGGCAGTGAGTCGTTCAGCTTCAGCTTCAATAATCGGCTTCAGCAACTCCTTTTGGGTGGCGTTTGCTTCTACCCAGCACTTTACTTTTTTCTGTACTGGCACAGGCAAACTGTAATAAAAATTGAACAGCCACCGGATGGCTTTGGCCGGGGTTTCCTTTTGACGCACGTAAGCCTTAAGGCAAATGCGGTTCTGGCCCTGCCTGGCCCAACACTTGATGGCGGTGAAGTCTGAGTTGTCTGAAGTGGAGTAGCTCATGTCTCCGTAGATGACAATGGCATCATACTCGGTCCACTTTTCTGGCGGCAGCGCCTTCATATACTTTACCCACTCCGACAGAAACACCCCGCCATCTTCAATAGGGTTGTTCTGGAATTCCGTCTCAAAGGCTTTCCAACCGATGTCTGTCCGGAGCTTGGCGTAGTATGTTTTGGTGTACTTCTGCGGCCAGCTGGGCTCACCCTGCTCATTGAGGGCATTTACTTTCTTGTGGTACCAGTGGGGGCGCTCCTTCAGAATGGTGGCCAGGATACCGTTTTTGCAGATACGGTTGTTCACTAGCAAAAAGCGCTGGATACCTATGTCCATTGTAGGAATGACTGCCCTAAAAATCCACTCTACAATTTCCCTGATGCGGCTTTGGTTCTTTTTCAGTTTGTCGTCATCACCGTCATCTAGTACAATGTAGTCAGGGCGGTCGGCTCCGAACCTGGCACCCCGTGGGGGTTGGCCCATGCCCAATGCAACAAAAGCCACCCCCTGCAAGGTTTGAAATTCGCCTTCTTCCCAGGAACCTTCTTTCTTCTGTTCACCCCAGTCATGGATAAACAGGGCATTGTGGCTCAGTTCGACCTGAACATCCTGCAATAGGCGTTTGGCTGTCCTGAAGTTCTTTCCTATCAACAGCATGAAATTCAGCTGCCTGATAGGAGCCTGTATCATGAGCCAAAGTGGAAGGAAAATATCTGCGTGTGTTGATTTGGCCAGACCGCGCCCCCACTCAAGCACCCCTTTAAGATATGGGTCATTGAGCACGTCATTGGCTGTCTCAATATGGAAGTCACCGCAGTGGGTCAGGTTCCCAAGCTTGTCTTTGGTGTAATGCTTGAAATAGGTGGTGACAAAGAAGTCATAGTCTACCATTGCCCGTTCCTTCCTGGCCTTCTGTTGGGCGGGTGTCTCAAAGGCATCGGCAGTGCTCGCCCTGGAGACTTGTTGTACCAGGTCTTTCCATCTTTTGTGCAGGTTCTTCTTCTTGGACAGGCTCACGTGAAAGAGGCGTTTTAACGGGTTTTAAGATAAAGTGGGGTGCTAGGGCGATTTATTCTGGCGGGAACGGTGTGGCGCGATTTAAACAGGGTTTAAACACATTTTAACTCTTGCTTAGGTCTGACAGCTTCTTATCAATGAATTGATCCAAGTGCCCAATCATTTTTTTAGCAGCCAGGGAATCTGTATTGAAAAGCCAATGGGTGAACTCTTCAAACACCTCTACATAGGTGTCAAGGGCTAATTTTTTATCTAACTCAGCTATGGATTTGGTCAGGTTCTTAATGCGCAGAACCTCCTTATCTGTCAGCATGCGGTTGTCCTGGGCTTGGGCGCTTTGCTGTATCTGTTGAATCTCCAGGAAGAAGTGCCTAATGATATTCTGACGGCCACTGTTCTTGATAGCCTTCTTCATTTCCCACTCATCAGCTTCCTTCCAGGCACAGATGGTTTTAGGAGTTACGCCAACGCGGGCCGCAATTTCCTCTTGGGTTTTGTTTGTGTTCAGGTACAGCGCTTCAGCCAGTTCCCTATTCTCTGATTTTGCGGTTTTCTTAGCCATAGCCGGAAAGAATGAAAGGAGCTTACGGGCTCCTTGTTTTGGTTTAGATTGGGTAATTGGCGGTAAGTACTTCCACCTTGGTTTTTTTGACGTGTTTGCTGACAGCGACCGCTTTCTTTATTTCCACCTGGTACCAGCCATTCTTTTGGGCGTACCTGGTTAAGATTTCTGAAGGGTAGCTACTCAATAGGAACTTGCCCTGCACTTTCTCCAGCACCTGAAGGTCACGTTCAAAGTTTGCTTCAGAATATCCGCCGTAGTGACCGCAGTCGCTGTTGAAGTATGGCGGGTCAACGTAATGGAAAGCATCGGTACAATCCCTGCTCTGGATAACCTTGTGAGCCTCATTGCACTCAATTTGCACATGGCTCAAGCGGTTGGTGTAATCTTCCCGGTTAAATCTGTCCTTAGCATTCATTACACGCTTTGCCAGGCTGTTGGAGCTTTTGTCAAATCCCCAGGTTCCGATTTTACTGGCAAACCCTTGGATGGTCAGTACCCATAAGGCCCAGGCTCTCTTAGTTCTTCCGAATAACTCAGGTGTGTCATAGATGGCCAGGGCTGACTTGTAAACCTTCCGGCTGTGCAGTGTGGCATTGATAAACTTTGCAAGCTTGCCTGGCTTGCTCTGAAGTACCTGGTAGAAATTCACAATCTCCCCATTCAGGTCATTCAGTACTTCTACTTTAGCGGGCTCTTTGGCCCAGAAAACGGCAGCACCCCCGGCAAAGGCCTCGGTGTAGACGTTGTGATGCGGAATTCGCGGCAGGATGTGCTGTAGCATCATCTGCTTACCGCCATAGTAAGTGATTGGGGTTTTAATCATGCGTGTGTTTTAGTTGGAATTAATAGAGCCACAAAGAAAGTGGCTCCGGCAGGGGTGGGTTGTAACTATTTCCCATGATGGGTGCTGTTTGGCACCCATCATGGGGAAACTGCCTTTACAACAGGCTCTGAATGAGGCTTCCTTTGTGCCCTACAATGTCAACAACTGACTGATTCTATGGGCACAATGACCTCACACAATGGCTAGATTCATTTTATCTGATGAAAGCGTCAACCGCTACGGCTACCGGGTGCTAACAGCCGGGATTGATATCAAGGCCTTTAAAAAGAATCCCGTCATGCTTTACATGCACGACAGGAGACGTGTACCCATCGGTAAATGGGAAGATATCAGAAAGGAAGCTGATGGCACCCTGACTGCCGAAGCCGTTTTTGATAAGGAAGATGAATTTGCACAGTCCATTGAGAGCAAGGTTGACCAGGGGATACTGAGCGCAACTAGCATTGGCTTTGATGTGACCGAGCTTTCTGAAGACACTAAATACCTCTTGCCTGGCCAATCAAGGGCTACCGTCACCAAATCAGAACTGCTGGAAGCCTCTATAGTGGACATACCTGGCAACAAAAACGCCATCAAATTAAACTTTCCATCCAAGGGGCTTTCCCTTTCCGGTGACGTTGACACCCAATTCCTCAACAGTGTATTACCTCAATTAAACCCTTCATTTGATATGAAAAAAATCATTTCAGCGCTGGCGCTTTTGGGTGCCAGCCTAGACCCTGCATTGACTTTGGCAGAAGATGCCAATGAGGATCAGGTAGCCGAGCACATCGGCAAGCTGGCCGCAAAATTCAAAACTTCCCAAGCTGAGCTCTTGGTGAAAGTGGGTGAAGCCACCGGCCTGGTAACTGATAAGAACAAAGCCAGGATTGAAAAGCTTGCCCAGGCTGATGCTTCCTTAGCATTGGAGTTCCTTTCTGAGGAGAAGCCATTGGCTGCGGATACCTCAAAACCTGAGCCACGACTGGCAGATGCACTTAAGGAAATTGCCAGGCTCAATGCAGGGGGTAGCAACAGCCAAAATACTCCTAATGACCCTAGAGCAGCCTGGACCATGCGCGACTGGGAGAAAAAAGACTCTAACGGCCTCCTGGCAATGAAACAGAATGACCGTGAGCGTTACAACCAGCTTTTCAAAGCTGAGTACGGCACCACCCCTAAATAAGTGTTCTACTTTAAGATTATATAAATGGCAATTCAAAAAGAGATTTGGGCCAGGGATATTGCTGAAAATATCTACCCAGACAACAGCTTCTACCTAAACTCACGTGATGACAGTGAGTTTTTGGAAGGGAAAAAAGTGCACCTGCCACAGGCTGGGGCAAAGCCCAACGTGGCTATAAACAGAGCATCTCTCCCAGCTGCTGTCCAGAAACGCCAGGACACCACTGGGGACTATGAAGTAGATGAGTTCACTACTGATCCAGTGGTAATTCAGCACACTGAGAAGATTGAGGCCAGCTACAACAAGCGCCAGTCAGTGTTGTTTGACCATACTGAAACTTTGAAAGAGTCAGTGGCTGACCAATTGGCACACAGATGGGCACCTTCTGCCGCGACCAACATCATCAGAACCTCTGGGGAGTCTAGAGCTCCTTATTTGACTAGCCAAACTGGGAACAGATTAGCACTGACCAAAGCGGATTTTATTGAGCTTGACAGACTGTTCAACAGAATGGACATTCCAATTGCTCAGCGGTTCGCCCTGATTGATGCAGACCTGTATTCTGATGTCCTCAAAATTGAGGATTTCATGAAAGTTGAAAAGCTAGGCTCTGATATTCTGGTGAATGGTGCCATCGGTAAAATCTTCACTTTCCAGCTGTTTGTGAGATCTAGAGGCATTGTTTACAATAATGCAGGAACACCTGTTGCAAAGGCTCCTGGTGCTGCTACCGCCATTGCAGACAACTTAGGTGTTCTTGCCTGGCATCAGAACTTCGTTCGCAGGGCCGTGGGAGCTACCTCAAATGGTGGTATAGAGATTTTTGAGAAAGAAGCTGACCCTCAGTTCTACGGCGATGTTTTCTCTGCGCTAGTTAGAGCCGGTGGCCGCAAGGCCCGAACTGATGAAAAAGGTGTTGTAGCCATTGTTGAAAAAGCTGCGGCATAATTAAGGAGGCTCCGTGATGGAAGATTTAGGCTTACCAATGCAGGTTTGGAATTTCGGTGCCTACGGGTCTGTGCTGGTCATTCTGGTGCTGGTTATCCGAAGCATGATGAAAAGCTTCACCAACAACATTGACCGCCGTGAGCAGGCCCAGTCCGACCTCTTTGGGAAGTCAATTGAAGCCATCACGGAGCACACTAAGGTGCTACGGGAACTGAGTGAGCAGAGTGAGGTGAGGCACCAGCAAACAATCAAACAGATACGGCGCTCAGAGGGCAATGTGAAGCGGCATATTGATAAGCACATGAAACCGCTTCCCCAACCTAAGGCGCAACCCGCCACCGAGGGCTTCAAACCCGCAGTCCCTGTGCCGGGACAGAATTAACAAAGGTGCCTCCTGCCGCCCGGTGCTAGCCCTGTAAGGCCACACCCGGCGGCGGGGCACAAACTTTTCAATTAAACTATTAATCCCGTGAGAAATTCAACTAGAAGAGTATTGTTAGTGAGCTTGATTGCCGTAGCGGCAGTTGTGGTTCTTTCTGCCATTGTATACCAACTGTTCCCGTTTGCCCCAGCAGACGGGGAGTTGGTGGCTAATTACCAAACAGCGGGGGTCTGCCTCCTGGCTTGTGGCACCAAGGTTGACCTGAAGAATTTTGACTTGAAAGAGTTTGATTCTCCTGACCAGCCTGGCTCCGGCAAATACATGAAGCCTGACACCCTGGACAGGTTACAAGTTGCCAGAACACTGGCAGGTATTCCTTTTGCCATTAATAGCGGTTACCGAACTCCTGCCCACAATAAAAAAGTAGGTGGCACCTCACTGAGTGCACACACAAGGGGGCACGGTGTAGACATTGCCGCCAATGCCAGTACCACCCGCTTCAAGATTCTGAAGGCGCTCATTGCAGCTGGATTTACCCGCATTGGAATTGGGAAAGGCTTTATCCACGCAGATGATGATCCCACCCTTCCACAGGAAGTGGCCTTCCACTACTACTCTTAGTTTCCACCTAACCACTATAAACGTGAAAAAACTGATCCAAAGAATTATTGCCTTTTTAGGCTTGATGTGCAATGAGGCTAAGCGCTTCATGCAGGAAAATGTAGAGCCAGCTGTAGACTTCCTGGCTGTCATCAAGAAGTTGGCTGACAACCCGGCGCTTGATGTGCTGACTACCCTCACAGCAACCAAGTTTGATGACACGGCTCTTGCAAGCCTTCGCTTTTGGCTTGGCAGGGCTATCTCTGTACTTGACCTTCCACTTGAATGCGCTGCCAAGGCTACCACGTTGGACGGTAAAATCAACTGCTACGTGGAATACCTGAGGGGGTTGCCGCCGATTCTACGGAACTCTGTGATTGCTAAAACAGCTACCGTGATGGCCCAACTCAAACCAGGTATAAAGGGTGGGTTAAAGGAATCAGAGATTGATACCCTGGTACACCTGGCAGTTCTGAAACTTAAGTCAAACTAAATCTTGCCAGATGAACCATAATAGGAAAGAATTGGTGCGGATGGCCAAAGAGTACTTTGACTCCAATCCTGAGGTGGATGTATTATACGCCACCGGCCATGATGCAAATTTCTTTCTGCCGAGCCGGAAAGATTATGCAGAGTTGAACGCAAAAAGGGGCAATGTGGAGGTGGAAGAAATCACGCGCAAAGAGGTAGAAGAACCTGCAAAGCCTGAGACACAAGCCAAAGCCCCAGCCACCAAAGAGAAGGCACCAAAAGTGCCAGCCACACCAAAGAAATCAAAAGGTAAGGCAGCAACTACCGAAGCTCCTGCTTCTACTGGTAGCGCCACCGATTCACAACCTAACCCGGAAGCTGAATAATGAGACCGAATGTTAAAGTGATTTTAGGCAACGGTACCCTAGGTACCGTTGCCACCTCATTGGATGGCGTTTGTCTTCTGGTGATTGGGGCCACCGCTGATTATATCGCAACTGTGGAAGCGGCTAGAGCAGGTGCTTCAAACGGTCTTGTAGTCCTTCAGCCGAAGGATGCCGAGTTGGTGGCCATCACAGAGGCAAATGACCTGGCTGAACAATGCCTGGTGTGGGAACACATCAACGATTTTTACCAGCTGGCCCCGTTGGGCACTGAGTTGCACGTGCTTCTCCTGGATTCTGCCGTTACCCTCACCAATACCTTCACAGAGGCGCATGTAGCTTACGCCAAAGTCCAACAATACCTGTACAGCAAGAGCGGACGCATCAGGATGCTTGGGGTTGCCTTGAACCCTGCGGTGGCAGAAGTGGCCACAGCTGCTGGTATCAGTGCTGACCTGGCTGCGGCTATTCCTTTGGCTCAGGCGTTTGCCCTAAAGGAGTTTAGCTTGCATCGCCCGCTAGATATTCTGTTAGAGGGACGCAAGTTTGACACCACAGCAGCCCAAGCCACAGACTTGAAAACGCTTAATTCAAATTCGGTTGCCATTGTCATCGGGAAAGATGCCCTAAGGGCTGCTGCACTTACTCTGGCTGGGCACACTAATGTAGCTTATGCCCAGCTTGGGAAGGCGTTGGGTAGAGCAGCCTCTATTCCAGTTCACCGGAACCTTGGGAGGGTGAAAGACGGTGCGGTGCCAGGCGTTGCTCAGGCAGCTTTGTCAGGAGGGGATTTGATGAGTTCTCTGAGTGAGGCTGATTTAGATGTTCTTACTGATAAGGGCTACATCTTCTACTTGATGCACGCCGGGAAAGACGGCTATTTCTTCAATTATGACAGCACTTGCGCCCCTAAAACAGATGACTACTGCACGCTGAGCCGTAGCCGAACTATCAAAAAGGCCTCTCGCATTGCCCGTGCTGTTTACCTAGAGGAGTTGCTTGATGAGCTTCAGGTTGACCCAGACTCCGGTAAGCTGTTAGCAATTGTGGTTGCAGGTTTCCAGAACACTCTGGAAAACGCCATAAGCACTCAAATGGCTGGTGAAGTTTCAGGTGTTGAAGTTGAGTTTTCGGCTGATCAGAATGTACTGGCAACCAACAAAACCCAAGCTACCCTGCGGGTGGTGCCCCTGGGCACCAATGAGCAAATTGAAACCAAAGTAGAGTACTCTAATCCTTCTGCAAATGATTAACGGTAAAGAATATTCCTTTCAGGACATACAGGTTTGGTTCGCGGGAAGGCAGATAGGCTGCCTTCAGGAAATCACTTATAAGGAGAAAACTGACCGCAAATTCATCAGGGGGAACGCACGCAAGGCCAGTGCCTATGCGGACGGTGAAACTGAATACACGGGAGCCGTGGGCTTTATCCAAAGTGAAATGCAGGCATTGATTGACTCAGTGCCTGCCGGGCGTTCAGTGACCACCTTGCCCCCCTTTGACATTGTGGTGATGTATATCCCAGATGTAGACAATCCAATTATCAAGAAGCACCTAATTAAGGCTGTTTTACTTGAGGAGTTTGAATTCAGCTCTAAGGCTGGTGACCTTAATCAGGTTATCACTCTTTCATACCAGGCTGCTGACATTGATTTTAAAGCTAAATAGTTATAACCGTGGAACAACAGTATAAAAACATTACTAAAGAAGAAATCGCCAAGCTCAAAGAAGAAAATGGCGGCAAAGTAAAAGAGGTTGAAGTTGATGGGAACCTGTTCCTGTTCAAACAACCTAGCCGGGCTACGGTTAAAGCTGCCAATAAGACCTTGGTACAAACCAAAAGCCCGGATGATTACGCAAACATCATCATTGCAAACTGCCTACTGAACAGTAAGGACATTGTTGACAATGATGATGAAACTTACTTCACCCTTCAGTCAAAAGTTGACTGGATTGTGACCTCTAAGGTAGCTGAAGTAAAAAACTAATAAACGAGGCGAAGGTCACCGAGCAAACCAGCTTCCTTCGCCTCGTTGACTCCCAGATTCGCTACTATTTCAGGATGTCACAGAAAGAGGTAGATGACCTTGGTGACCAGGAGTGGGCAGAGCATTTTGCAGACCTCCAGTACATTCGGGAAGAGGAGATGAAGCACCAGGCTAGGATTAATGCCCAGATGACTGCCTCTATGCTCGGCGGATCATCTTAGTGCCGAATACCAAGATCCCAATTGCCGGAAGGCTCCACCACCCTAAGAAGAAAATGAGAACCCCTGCCCCTAAAACCCAAAAGAAGGCAGGGGAAATCATTTGTAACATAAACAGACCGCTTCTGATGAAGGCAAAGGTGATAATGCCCAGAAGTGCCAGTCCTAGTAAATCTGCTGCGCCCATACAGGCTTAAACGAAACCTAAAAGGAAAAGGACACCATGAATAACTATCAATGGGTAATTAACCTGGTAGATAAGGCAACTGCCCCAATGCAGCGTATCCTGGAGAAAGCTGACGGCATGGGCAGGACAATGAAGACAACAGCCCTTTCTGCCAGTATGCTGTTTTACCAGCTAGGCAGCGTTAACATGGTGGCTGACTCGTTCTCACGTGTTGAACAGTCAATATCCCAAGCCGTCAAACCTGGTGAGGTCTTTGAAAGCACGATGGCTGAAGTAAAAGCCATTACTGGTGCCACTGATGCACAGCTGAGACTCATGGAAAAAAGTGCCATTGATATGGCTTCAGTGATGGGCGGTTCAGCATCCAAGAACCTTCTTTCTTTCAAAGGTGTTTTAGGCGAACTAGGGCCACAGATAGCAGACAGCCCCCCGGCTCTGGAGAGCATGGGGCGTTCAGTAAATATTCTGTCCAAGTCAATGTCTGGAGACACTTTAGGTGCAATGAAGGCACTTACCACTGGCCTCCAGCAATTCAATGTAGACCTGAAGAACCCTGAGAAGGCAGCTAAAGCCATGACTTTCCAAATGAACGTCATGGCAGCTGGTGCCAATGCCGGTGCTGCTGAGGTGCCCCAGATTGCAGATGCCCTAAGGGTGGCAGGTGTAGCCGCAAGCGGTGCCCGTATTAGTTTCATTGAAACAAACGCAGCCATCCAGGTATTAGCCCAAGGTGGCCTGAAAGGTGCCGAGGCGGGTACTGCCCTGCGTAATGTTATCGCTAAATTGGGTGAAGGAAGATTCCTTCCTAAAGACACCTTAAAAGAGCTGAAGGCAGCTGGTGTAGACATTGCCAGGCTGTCTGATAAAACATTGCCCTTCACTGAAAGACTTTCCGAACTTAATAAAATAGCAACTGACAGCGCTTTGGTTACTAAGCTCTTTGGCGCTGAAAACATGAATGCCGCCAATATTTTGATTAAAGGGATACCTGCCCTGGGCGAATTTCAAACAAAATTGACCGGAACCAATGCCGCAGTAGATGCTGCTAACATCATAATGGACACCCATGCAGGCAAGATGGACAGGGTGAAGGCCGCATTTGAGAACACAGCAATTGCCGCCTTTCAGGCGCTGAAAGCTTACCTGCCCTACATACAGGCAATGGGTTTCCTGGCATTGGCTACCTCACAACTTTACCCCGTATTGCTCTTGGCTGGCCAAGGACTCAATTGGGCCAGAATACAGCTTTGGGGTTACATGGTTTCTCTGGGCAAGGCTTCACTGGCCGCGTTACGATTTTCTGCCCAAATGATTCTTACCTCAGTGCAAGGTGTTGGGTCTTTCATAATAAGCTTGGTCAGGGGTACAGCGTTCACTGGCATGTTTGCTACCAGCCTCAGACTTCAGGCTACAATGGCATTGGTAGTTTTCCAAACAAAGCTTAAAGCCTTTTCCTTCCAGGCATTCATTGCAGGGCTGTGGTCAAGCAGTGTGGCAGCAATGAGGGCCGGTGCCAGTTGGCTTTGGGCTGGTATCACAGGATTACCTGCATTGGTTACCGGGTTTCTTGCGGCTACGGCTGCCCAGTGGGGCTTGAACGCTGCTATGACGGCAAACCCAATTGGAGCCATCATTGTAGGTCTGTTAGCCATCGGTACTGCGGTCTATATGATTATAAAGCACTGGGACACTGTAAAAGTGTGGTTGTTGAACATGGGCAAATGGATTCTGAAGTTCAACCCCTTTACCCTCCTGGTAACGGGCCTGATGAACATTTTCCCTGGGCTGCGCACCTGGTTCAATAAAATTTGGGAGATGTTCACTTCTTTCATGGGGAAGCTGTTTGGGAAGGTGAAGTTTATTTGGGATAAGATTGCTCCCATGCTTGGTTTAGGCACCTTCAATGTCCCGGCAATAGACAAAGGCCTTTTTGCAGCTGAAGACCCAGGTGCCGGAACAGGATCAGGCACTGGGGCAACACCTGATGCCATTGGTAATAACTCCAGTGTGGCCAGCTCTTTAAACTCTATCTCAGGCAGCGGCTCAAAACCTACCAACATCAATATTACTATCCAAAAGTTTCAGGACAAGATTGAGGTACATACAACCAACATGAAAGAGGGTGTAAATGATGTTGTAAGTATGCTTGAAGAAGGCTTGACCAGGGTGGTAAATGGGATAAACCAGGTAGCCAGAGACTAATATGGAAAATGTGTCTAAACAACCAGCTGAGTTTAATATCAACTTGTTGGATATCTATAATGCGGTTTGGAAGCACCTGCCGTTCCCGGCTGCAAAACGTCTTCAGGAAGCTTACAATAAGGCTGAGTTTACTCAAAGCAAAGCTGAAGGAATAGGTTATGAAGGGGTGCCTCTTTCCATGCTGGGTACACCCCAATTCTTTGAAATCACCATCGGCGGTCTGAAGCTTCCTAATACCCCTTTGATTACTATTTCTGGGGCAAAAGATATTGTGAAAACAAAGATTGCGGGAGGGAATTTCAGTGTGAAGGAAATAATTAGCCTTGATGACTACAAGATAAATATTAAGGGTGTTGCAACCAATGCGCCTGGCCAGAGAGCTATCAGTGGCACAGTGCCTTCTGATTACCCAGAAGATTGGGTCAGAAAGCTGCGGGAAATGTATGAAAGGAACGAGGCGCTAGAGGTAAGCTGCCAGCTTTTAAGCTATTTCAACATTAACCAATTAGTAGTGGAAGGCATTGACTTTCCAGCCGTGCCAGGTGCCCAAGGCTTTGTGCCTTATGAAATCAATGCAATAAGTGATGCTCCGGTAGAACTGGAACTTAAATCTAAAGCCGGGGAGGTAAGGTAATGGCATTCATTCTGACTTGTGAAATTTACATTGGGCCTTATGTCTTCAGAAAGATAAACAAGGTTAAAATTAAAAATACCTGGAAGGAATTAGGTGCTGAAGCCACTATTAGCCTTTACAACTTAAAGGGAAAGTTAGAGCAAGCAATTACTGCAGGTATGCCAGTAGAAGTTTGGCTAGGGTATGATGGTATTCTACGGAAAGAGTTCAGTGGCTATGTGCGTTCAATTAGCCCTAAGATTCCCTTTGAGGTAGAGTGTGAAGATGAAGTGTACCACCTAAAGCGGAAAACGGTCAATAATTCCTGGAGAAGTATATCACTTAGAAATTTACTAGAGTACCTGATGCCCCATGCTGTTCTTAGTGCAAATATTCCAAATGTCATTCTATCTCCATTCAGGTTGAATAAGGTGACAGTTGCTGATGCGTTGAGAAAACTCAAAGAAGAATATTTAATGTGCGCCTACTTCAGAGATGGAAGGTTGTTTGTTGGTCTGCCTTATACTGAATTTTCAAGTCAAAGCGGTGTGCCAGGCGGTGCTGCCATTTATGATTTCGCCAAGAACATAGCTTCTGAAGGGAGCCTAACCTACCGGAATAAAGAGGATGTTCGGCTCAGAGCTAAGGTAGTTAACATACTTAAAAATAACACTCGGCAACAAATAGAGGTGGGTGACCCGGATGGGGAGCTTCGCACCTTAACCTTTAGGAATGCAAGCGCAAATGAATCAGAACTGAGAAAGTTGGCAGAACGGGAGCTTGAGAAATATAAGTTTGAAGGGTACAGAGGCAGTTTTACTGGATTTGGTTTACCATACATCTCTCATTCAGGCACAATTGAATTGCGTGACTCCAGATACCCTCAGAGAGCGGGACGCTATGTTGTAGACAGTGTCAACACAACCTTCGGTGTGGACGGCTTCAGGCGTGAAATTGAAATTGGCAAAGCGGTTTAATATGAGTGCAGAAAAGGTTAAAAGCTTACTTAAGCAGATTCTAGGGGACGTGCCTGGAATGGTAATAATGGGCACCGTGACTGAGTTAAATCATCAGGACAGAACTTGCGACATATCACCTGAGGACGGTGGTGCTGATGTTCTGGACGTGCGTTTGAGGCCGCTAGTTGACGGGAAAGACACAGGGCTAAATCTAACACCTGCAAAGGGAGCCCATGTGGTCGTTTTGATGATAGATGAGAATGATGGCTTACTGATCAGCTGTACTGAATTAGAAACTTTCCAGGTTAAAGTGGGGCAGCACCAGGCAAAGCTTGATAAAGAAGGTTGGTGCTTCAACTCCGGGGATAACGGTGGTTTAGTGAACTGGCCAAGTCTCGTAGAAGAATTGAATAAAACCAACTCTTTTGTTCAGGCCATCGCAGAAGCTCTGACTCAGTTTGTGCCAGTATTTGGTGACGGGGGCGCGGCACTTAAAACCTTTGCGACTACAAAGCTTGGAGCCCATCAATTAGGTTCATTCGATGGTTTAGAAGATTCTAAAGTGAAACATTAATGGTTGGAGACTTATTACTTACTGAAGATGGGGACTTGCGGGTTGAAAATGGTGACCTGGTTATTGGTGATAGCCAAGAGCAGCACATTAAGCTGGTAACATTGAGCGCTCCTGGCTTCTGGAAAGACACCCCTTTGCTAGGGCCAGATTTAGCTGGTTTCCTTCTGGATGAGACTAATTTGTCTGAGTTACAACAGGCGATTCAGAAACACCTTGAACTGGATGGGTGCAAGGGGGTCTCATTTGAATTTAACGACAACGGGCAATTTAAAGCTAAGGGATATTACGAATGATAGCGGCAGACGGAAATAGCTTGATAGACCTTTGTTTGAAGACATACGGCACCCTGGAAGCTTATTTCAATTTTTGCCAGGGAAATGGACTAGGCCTGAGCGCTGAGCTGGTGCCTGGCCAGGTGCTTGAGGCGGTTGATTTCACACCCCCCCCGGTGGTGCCAAAGCTTCCATCAGTGCCAATGTTCATTGCCAGAAAAGCTGTCGTAAGCGAAGGGCAGAGTTTCCTGGATGTGCTGTTGCGGGAGTGCGGCACATTGGAGAAAGCCCTTGAGGTAGCACAGCTGAACGGATTCGGGCTCACCACGGCTCTGGCCATCGGACAGAGCATAAGCCTTCACGGCATCACCCCTAACGCAGTGGCAAACTATTTCAACACCAGGGGAATCCGCATCAACACCCACACCCCAGGCCAGACGGCACAGGGCGGCCTGCCAGACGGTGTGCTTCTGGCGGACGGTGACGGGAAATTCATAATTGACTTTGATAACGCATACATAGCAGTACAGTAATGGCAGAAGTAAGGAAAGGAAACGAGTTTGACCCCGGCGCACCCAGCGCCAATGACCATTTCCCCTTCTGGAGCGTGGGGTTGGGCAAGTTCCTGCACATCAAGTGGGGCGGAATGGTGCAGGCTCTCAACACCGCCCTGGGCGATCTGTTTGAGGCCAAGGGGGTGGCGGCACAGCTGCTGCAAGGGCTGAGGGGCGGCGTGGAAGTGGACGGCGACACGCTGGCCAAGCTGCGGGCGCTGATCAGTACGCTCCAGACAGTTTCCGAGGCTGAGCAAACCAAAGTAGCGCAGCTGCAGGCGGCCATTGCCAGTGATGATCTCACGCTGGACACGGTGCAGGAATTGGTGACGTACATCAAGGCCAATAAGAACCTCATAGACTCCGTCACCACCAACAAGCTGGACAAGTCTGTTTACGAGGCCTTCCTGATCCAGTATGCCAATGACCTGGCGGGTAAGCAAGGGAAATTGCCAGCCCCGACCTCCCCAGGCCAAGCCCTTACTTCGGATGCTTCTCTTGGGTTGGTATGGGCGGCTCTGATTGCAACTGCAGGCGGGTCTGTGGAGGGGGCGCTTCAAACCAGGGGTGTTGACGGGAAGGTCACGGGAACTGACCTGCTTTTATGGAATCAGGCGCTTAGGCAGTTTGTCCTGGGTTCTGTTGACCTGCCCGCTTTGATGCGGGTTTACGGCAATGCCTCTGCCAAATGGACCATCCAGGACGGTCTGCCTTGGGAGGTTGTCATCAATGACAACATGCCCAACTCCATCACATTCCGCACCAAGAGCGGTACCGTTCTATTCCAGATTGACACAACAAGCAATAATGAGAAGACAATCACCTTGCAAAGCTCCGAGCTGAACGGTGGGATTTATGCCCCGGTGAGGGAGCGTCAGGTTTATGTTGACACTGCCTCCACGGCCAAGGCATTTGCCGGAAGGGATACACATGCAGGCGTGTTCGAGGTTGTGAATTTCCCTGTTGCGAATGCCGGGAACTGGATAAAAGCGGAGTGCTGGATCGTGGCAGGGGATGATCAGGGTGAAGTCGGGGTTGATATTCACCTTTCGCAGACCTGGCAGCGCGGTGCGGCAGGAATCCACCGCGTAGACTCAAGGGTAGCGGAAGTTCATACCTACGGGGCGGCGGGCGCACCTTCGGCAACTTTTGAGGTGAGCGGTGACGGCACTGGGATCGTGCTTGCCATCACGCCCGGTGTGGCGACTGCATTGAAATGGAAGGTCTACTGCCCTAATATGAAATACTGAGATGGCCAACTATTCAGAGTACACCGGGTTTGAGGCAACGGGTTTTACTGTTGGGGGCTTCACCATACAGGATGCGAGGGGTGTCGTGTATTGGGAAAACCCTGCCAATAAAGTGGAACTGGCCAGCGGTAACTATATAGCTAGTGCCACAGATATGGTTGCAGGTATTGTCTTACAGAAGCAGGCGATCAATTCAAGGCCAGAGCTGGTTTATAAAAACGGTGTCCCGCTCATTAAAACACGCAATGGGGGCCATTACCTGCGAAGCGCAGCCAACAATTTGGCTCCGTCCTTTAAATTCAATTTTCTGGGCACAGGTGTTGATTTTGACTTCTGGATGTGCCTTAAAGACTTCACAGGAACTGCGTTGGCCACTAATTCCCTTGTGAATATTATGATATTGTCTTCAAGCGGCAATACTGGGTTCTATGTAAACCATAACAATGCCTCTGGGGTCAACCGGATGTCATGCGGTATACCTGGTGTTCTTTTCATGGAAACAGCCAACAACGGGTTCCCTTCCGGTGATACGATCATTAAAGTGAAGGCAAGGCGGGTGGGTTCCACGAACTACTTTTACTTGTACAGAAGAAGGGTGGCGGCAGATGCGAACGGCGTCAGGACTCTGTTGGCTTATGAGTTGATAGCGCAGGGAACCTCTTCAACCGCGCCAAAGAGTGCTTTAACCTATACATCAGAACAAGTGGTATTGGGGAGTAATGCTTTGTCCTGCTCCTTCTATGACATCGTGTTCAGGAGGAGGGACCTGGGGCAGACGCAGGCGCAGCTGGACAAGGATGAGGAGGACATTGACGCGGACCTGGCTTTCAGGTTCCTTGGCATGTAAACAGACAAAGAGAAATATGGGAAAGACAATAGCAGAGTGGCAGGACTTCATAGAGGCTGAGAAAGCCTCTAAGCCGGAACTGGAGGGAATCAACACCGCCAGCGCCACGGGCGTGTGGAAGAACATCAGGGACACCTTCGCCTTCCTGGCCTGGGTGCTGGAGAACCTGTTCACCACCTTCAAAAAGGAGGTGGACCAGCGGATAGCCGAGTCGGTGCCGTTCACCGACCGTTGGCTTGCAAATGAGGTGGCCAGGTTCCAGTACGGTGACCCGCTCAGCTTCGACCCTGAGACGTGGCGCTACTACTACCCGGTGGTTGACCCCGCCAAGCGCATTATCACGCAGGTGGCGGTGACATCTGCAAACGGCATTGCCCTGGTGAAGGTGCGCAAGGCAGACGGGCCGCTGGGCATTGAGGAAATCACGGCACTGACCGCATACGTGAACGAGTTCCAGGTGCCCGGCTCCAACATCAGCATCATTTCCAAGGGCTCGGACCTGATCAGGCTGCCTCTGGTGGTGTATTATGACGCACTCTATGAGGTGGGCGCGTTACGGGCGGCGGTGGAGGCCGCCGTGGAGGCCCATATCACCACCCTGCCCTTCAACGGGGCCTTCTACCTGTCAAGGCTCCTGGACGCGGTGAAGGCCGTGCCGGGCGTCAAGGACGTGGCGGCTGCCGGGGTGACCGCCAAGTTTGAGGGGGGGGCAGGAGGTGGCCGTGAGCCGCCTGTACTACCCCGTTTCCGGCCAGCTGGAGATTGACCCGGACAACCCGCTTTCCCTCACCCTTGCAATGGAGCCGGAGCTATGAACCTGAACATCTACAGTTTTGACGGGAAGAGGCTTTTCAAAGACTATCTGAGCCCCCTGTTAAGGCAGCCGGTGATGGTTTCCCTCCTGTCTTGCGTTCTGGCCCCTGTGTTCTCCATCCACGCCGCCTTCCTCGCCTTCACGGTTGAGAGGAGGCGCATGGTGGGCTACAACGGGCAGACCATCTGCCTGCGGCACCTTCTGAACGAGCGCTTCGACCCGCTGCTGTCCCAGATCTACATCACCAACCACGTGGTGGCGGCGGACGGCGTCTACCTTGCCCACCCCCAGGACTCCGTGCAGTTCTACCTGGGGGTTGACGCTGAGTCGGGCGGCTATCTGGCCGTTGACCGGGAGCTCAACCCGGAGGCGGTGAACTTCACCGTCTTCGTCCCACAGCGCCTGGGGGCGCTCCTGACAGACCCGGCCATACGGGCACTCATTGACAATTACAAACTGCATGGCACCAGGTATGCCATCAAAACATACTGACAGATGAAAAAGCTGAACACGAATTTTATTGAGGTTGGGGCCCGTCAGCCGATGGGCAAGCGCTCGGTTGAGCACCTCCAGCAGGGGTTTGCCGAGGCACTGGAGGCGTTGGCCAGGGGTGTCATCGGCGGCCATGCCGGGGTGGTGATCCTGCACGGTGCCGAGGTGTCCAGGAACGGCCAGGATTTCACAGTCACGGCTGGCGCTGCATTCTACCAGGGCGAAATCTACCTGGTGCCAGCTGCGGCCTTCACAGCCCCGGCTGGGCAGGTCGGGGTGTGGAAGGTAAGGGAGGTGTTTGCCGGGGGTGACCCGGTGATGTTCACCGACTTCCAGCTGAGGAACGTGCATGCCGTCAGGACGCTTGAACTGGAGGCCGGTGCTGCCGGTTCCGGCGTTGCGGACTATGCTGATGTGAAGACGTATTTGGGATTGCTGGGCCTTGACAGGTTCGCTCTTGCCGAGCAGGCAGAGCCGATGCTGCTGTCCTATGATCATGGGAGTGATTATGGTTCCTGGCCAGCGGCAAAGTATAGAAGGGATTCACTTGGTACCGTTCATCTTTCAGGTGTCAGAAACCTGCAGCCGTTCGGTGTATTCCCCCTTACCACCGTTAGGATAGCGACCCTGCCTCTGGGGTTCAGGCCAGCAGAGGTAGTGATGTTTTTAAGCAGATCCTTGGATGGGCAACTGTACAGGATATTGGTTCATCCAGACGGTGAGGTTCGTCTCACAATGGAGACAGCGGTTGATAACCAGACCGAGGTGAGAATAAGCCTCTCAGGCATGAGTTTTCAGGTAGTGAGTTGATGTAAACCCTCACATTAGAGGGCTTTTACATCTGTTTTAATACGGCGTTTAAATTGTTTTTAAATGTACTTTTTGTTTTGCGTAAAGTGTACATTTAGTTTTGCCGATTATATACATACGCCCAGCTGTCCTGTTTTTGGGCTGTTTTTCAGAAAACAGCCCAAAAACAGGACAGCTGGGCGTATGTCAGGCGGTTACCACCTGCTGCAAAATAGCAAGCACGCCGTTCTCATCATTGCTTTGGGTCTGGAAACGGGCCACCTCTTTGATCTCTGGGTGGGCATTGGCCATGGCGAAGCTGTAGTGCACTTTTTGCAGAAGTTGGCGGTCATTCAGGAAATCGCCAAAGGCCATGGACTCTTCGCCGGTCACCCCAAACTGCTTCTGTATTATTTCCATGGCGTGGCCCTTGTTGGCCAGCCGGTGGCAGAGGTCCAGCCAGATTTTACCGGAAACCGTGACTTGCAGGTACTCCCGCTCCTCCTGGAAATAGGTGTTGCTGTTTTCTTCGGCACCCGCCAGGTCACAGATGGCTATTTTCAGAAACTGGTCATCTGTGACCTGAAGCAGGTCTTCTACCACCTGCACCTCATCATAATACAACTCCACCTGTTCCAGAAAGGCCGGATGGCTGCTGTCTACGTACGCCGTTTTCTTGCCGCAGAGTACAATATGGGTGTCTGGTACAGATTTAGCCTTCTGCAGCAGAGCGGGCACTTGCTCCGGCTCCAGGGCCTGCACCAGAATTTCCTGGCCCTTGTACATCACATAACTTCCGTTTTCGGCCATGAAGATGATTTCATCTTTGATAGGCTGGAAAAGGTTTAGCAGGTTATGGTATTGCCTTCCGCTGGCGGCGGCAAACAGAATGCCTTTCTCTTTCAACGCAAGGTAGACCGGGTAAAAAGTATCACTCAACTGGTGCTGAGAATTCAGCAGGGTGCCGTCCATGTCAGAGGCTATGAGTTTGATGTTGGAGAAATCCATGCAAGGTGGTTTTGGGAAAAAAGTGTGGAGGGCAGCACTGCGCGTTTTACGGCTACAGCCATTTCTTGCGCTTGAAATACCATAGAAAGCCCATGCTGGACAGCAACATGACTACCAGCGCAAACGGGTAACCAAACAGCCACTCCAGTTCAGGCATGAATTTGAAGTTCATGCCGTAGATGCTGGCAATGAGGGTGGGCGGCATGAACACCACCGTCACCACGGTAAAGATCTTGATGACCTGGTTCTGCTCAATGTTCACTAACCCCAGGAACGTATTCTGCAGGTATTCCAGCCGCTCAAAACTGAACTGCGTGTGCTGCAGCAGAGAGTTAATATCTTTGATCACAATGCGCAGGCGCTCCTTCTCAGGCTCCTCTACACTGAACGACCGCAGCAGGGAAGACACCAGGCGCTGCTTGTCAACAATACTCTCCCTTATCTGGATGGTGTTTTCCTGCAGCTCTGTAATCCTGATCAGCACCTCTTCTTCAATTGACTTCTGCTTCACCAGCCGCTTACTGATCACGTTGGTATTGCGGGTGAGGAGCTCAATAAAGTCTGCGTCATTGTCAATCTGGGTTTCCAGGAGCAGCAGCCAGATCTGGATGGCTTTGATGGTAGTGCCCTTGAAGGTTTTCATCTTGCGCACCGTCTCACCAAAAGATTTCATCTCCGTACGGCGCAGGGTGAACAGGATCTCGTCTTTGAGAATGAATGAAACCTGCCGGGTCATGTACCCGCCGTCCTGGTGCATGACAAAGGCTGCGTTGGCCTCAAACACGCTATCGTCTTCAAAGTAACGGGAGCTGCTCTCAATCTCGGCGGCCTCCTGCTGGGTGAAGAACTCTATCCCGAACTCCTCCTCTACCCGCCGCTGCTCATGGTCTGAGGGTGATTGCAGGTCTATCCAGATAATGCGGCCGTTCCCTTCTGCCTGAAAATTCTCAGGGTTCTTCTCCCAATGCAGTTCACCTTTCTCTAAATAGAAACTTCTGATCATGTGCCGTTGCGTTTGCCTGCTCTTCTCAGAGCGTGTTTAAAATTCTGCTTACGTGCTGCAAAAAGCTATTCGCCCTTTATCACCTGTGTAGCGCCGCTACACACCACTATTACCACTCTGGCAGAACCCCACTCTTGCCGTTATAGCTTTTGAACCCCAAAATTAAACATGCCCTAACCCATTTTTAAGTTTTGTCAGCGTTTTAACGCCCTTCAGACAAAACTAAAACCTGCTACTACTTCTACTGCCGCCTGAACTGCAAACCTAGTGAATTTATTTTGTTAGCACCCTCTGCAGGGGCAATTCAGGAAATTGGACCCCGGCGGCGCCCTGGCTTTCAAACATGCCAAATGCGCAGTATTTTTATACTAAATTCACGGCTCAGGCAGTTACACTACCAACCACCATTCGCACTACATGTTACGCATCTTTTTAAGTTTATTTTTACTAACCGCGGGGCTTTCCGGCTTTGCCCAGACAGCCATACCGGTTAACGGCGCTTACCTGGCGGGGCATTATTATGACAGAAGCGGCCAGCGGGTAGACGGGCTCTTAAGCCATGCCTTTACCCAGCCGGTAAAGGGAGCCCCCGCCAACTATCTTTACTTTAAACCCACGCCAGAGGCGAAAGAGCAAAAACTGACCGTACAAGAGGTGCAGGCCTTTGTAATAGGCCAGGACAGCTTTACCGTGAAGAGGGATTTCAGCATAAACAACCATGACCAGCTCCCAGAAGACTTTATGCGGGTGGTAAAATCTGGCCCCTTAAGTTACTATCTGCACTACGCTACCGCAAACACGCCCAGAAGGCGAAACGTACTGACGCATTTTGTAGAAAAAGAGGGAGAGCTTTACAGAATGGCCATTCCCAAGAATTTCAATGAGCAGATAATGGCCTTGGTCTCTGACAACAAAGAGATCCTCAAGAAGGTAAAGTCAAAGGAGTACCAGTTTAAAGACCTGCAACTACTCATTGACGAGTACAACCTGAGCAAATCCCCCTCACCTGCCAAACTTTAACATGACGCTTGGCTACAAAGCAGAACGCCAGCCCCTGCGGGGCTGGCGTTCTGCTTTCATATGATGGCAAAAGGCTAGGTGGTGGTTAACACGCCTACCCGCTCCCCGTCCTCATTCAGGAGAAGGCCGTTGGTGTTCACAAACAAGTCTGAGAAGTAGCGGCTTTCCAGCACATAAGGGTAGTTGCGGTTATTGGTTTTCTGCAGCTTGCCAATCACCTCAATGCCGTCTTCGGTCTCCCGCACCAGGTTGAATTGCGTGGTTACGTAAATACGCTCCTGCGGCGCACTGACCAATTTCACCTGACGCAAAATGTACTGCGCCGGCATTCTGGAAACAGAGCGTCTGGCCGTGGTGGTCACCGGTGTCTCCCGCATGGCTGAGGTAGATGCCGCCGCTACGGTTCGGCTTGGTGTTCCGGCTTTGGCGCTGGCTACTATTTGGTCCTGGGCATTGCCCCAACCCTTGCTGATAGCGGCTAATCTATTCTTTTTGCCTGGGTGGGTGTAGGAGTCACGCTCCTCTGCCAACAGTCTGATGGCGGCCTGGGCCTCGCTGAGGCTGGCCCCCATCTTGCGCAACACAAACCCCGAGAACTCGTCTGCCTCCAGTTCATCTTGCAGGTTGCTGCCGCCTTTAGAAAGGGTGTGGCCGTTGAGGTGGTGGCCAATTTCGTGGGCCAGAATGCTAATGCCTGCCCAGTCTGTGCGCAGTGCGTTGTTCACCTGGCTCAGGAACTGCTCATTGTATAAGATATAGCGCTTGCCGTTCAGAATAACCGCGGCGGCGTTGGGCACGTTGGCCGCCCGTACCTCAAAGCGGGCTTTTAGCCCCACCACGTCAATGATCTCTGAGATCACGTCTCGGCCAGAGGCCGCTGGGGCAACGTACGCTCTTTCTGCCACAGTGCCGGCGGCAGCCTGCCCCGGCAGCACCACCGAAGAACCGACCATCACAAAACCAGTGAGGATTGATAAAAGAACTTTTTTCATATGCTTTCCCATGTATATAGTAAAAACAGAAGATACCGCCAATTGATTCAACGTGTCAACTGCTCTTTCATTGCTTTCTATTCTATAGCAAGTTCTCTGCCAGTTTTTTATAAACGTACCGGCAACCTGCCCGGCCGAAGGAATGAGTTAAAATATTTTTTTAGTTCCCATCTGCTACCAAAAAAGCCCTGTGGCTGATTACCACAGGGCCTTCTGGACGGGCAGGTTTGAAATAGATTCTTTGTGCTGCCAATGCTCTTGCAAGGTACCTGATGCTATGCCTTTATAGCCTTTGGGGCGCTACTGCCAGGCTCAAAAACTGCTTCATGGGAATACCTCAGCCTGCTAAGCTAACACATCTAACCTTGAGCCATGCTCTTAGTAGTTGTTCTCCTGGTTGGCGTCACCGTCATTGGGGTCGCGCTCATCTATGCTGTTCTGCGAGGCGGTTTTCTCTGTGCCGGTAAAATTCACGTCCTGTTTGGTGGAATCATAGCCGGTCATGGATTTTTTGTACGAGTCATTGTCACTCATACTGTCTTTATCCTGCTCAGACTGCATGCCCTGGTTGGTGTTGTTCACTGAGAAGTTTCCCCCATTGGCGTTTGGGGTCTGGTTTTCGTCTTCAGAATGGCTGGTGTTGTTTATTTTGTCTGGCATAACCTTCGTTGCTTTAAGTACTACATCTGCCCCCACTGCCGGGGGCTACTTCTTGTACTGCTCCCAAAGCAAAAAGTTATTCCATCTGTTGGCTCACCCCGCTGAGAAATGCCTATGAGGTCACCTTCCGTTCAATGTCACTCAACAGCTGCAGGAGTTTCTGCGCCGTGTCATCAATAAGGTCCAGACCACCCAGCGCCTGCTCCTGCTCACCGGCCTGGTACTGCTGCCACAGCCGGCGGGCAATGGTGTGCATGTCCTGGTGTACTTTTTCCAGCTCTTTCACTTCGGGCAGGTGCCCTAACCGCGGCAGGGCAACCGTATAGATCCATTGCCCCAGGGAGCACTTGGTGGTGGAGATAACCGGCTCAATGTCAATGTTGGCCCCATACAGCATGGCTCTGATTTTTGATTTAAAGAGCACATGTTTGATGCGCGCCTGCTCAAAGTCAAATTTACCTATGCTTTCCAAAATATGGTTCTTTTCTAACGGTCTGATGGGGCCACAAAGTTAACAGGTTCCCATACATCTAACTCATAAAGCCATAAATAGAAACAAAAGTTTAACAAGAAGGAATTTAATTTTGACAAGGAACTGAGAACCACCCCATATTGAAAACCGCCTCTGGCTATTCCCTGGCGGGCATGATCTTGTTTTGGAGCTGTTTTTGAGAAAACAGCCTGAAAACGCAACGTCAGCAGGTAGTCTGGCAGCGCCAGGTGACCGGTAGCCGCAGTGCCCCCAACCACCCCGGCCTAGTTGCCATCTTCCAGCTGTTACGGCTGCCCCTTGTTCTATACCTTCTTTGGCAAAACTGGGCACCCTCTGTTTTTACGCGCATGAAAACCCGCACATAGACTACAACCTGATGCTGCCCCACCCAACTAAAATTCCTGTTTCCGGGCTGTTTTTGGGAAAACAGCCCGGAAACAGGAATTACTGCAAATGCCTTTCGGCCTGAATGGAGAGCGCGCTGAACGGTAAAGTACGGTTACAGCTCATTGTTCTCCCTAGCCGCCTTCTGGTTTGGCGCGTTCAAGGGTGACTGGGTGAGTTTGGTTTCGCTTTCATAGCCGCGCACGGCTTCTTTGCCCACCCCGCCCGGACCGGGGAGAAAGGCGTTTACAAACCCCATCAAGTCAGTTACCACCCCCGGGAAAAGCCCGTGTACCAGGCTGGCCAGCTTGGCGTTCAACCCCAGGGTGACCTCTGCTTTGCCGTAGCGGCAGGCATCCATGATCTGGCGGGCGGCGTTGTCTGCGGCCAGTGAAATCATGGGGTTGGCGTCTAGCAGCGCAAAAGCGGTGTACTCCTTTTCGTTCTGCCCTTTCAGAAAGGCGTTGCGGGCGCTGCCCGTGCGCATGAGCCCGGGGTTTACCGTGGTTACGTAGATGCCGTCTTTCAGCAACTCAGACCGGAACCCCTCAGACATGCCCACCAGCGCAAACTTGCTGCCGCTGTAGGGCACCAGGTGGGGCACGCTGATCTTTCCGCCAATAGAGGCGATGTTCACAATACGGCCTTCCCCGCGGGCTTTCATTTCTGGGATCACCTCCAGCATGGTATAGAGCGAGGCCCAGTAGTGTACCTTCATGGCCTGCTCAAAATCCTCTACCGTCATCTCCTCCAGCGGACCGGCGGCAATAATGCCGGCATTGTTGACCAGCACCTCCACGGGTCCCAGCCGGTCTTTGATCTCAGCAATCATGCGCTTCACCTGCGCCTGGTCACTCACATCACAGTTGAAAGACAAGACTGTGGCCCCGCCGTTTCTCAGCTCCTCACAGGCTGCCTCCAGCTGGTGCTCTGTGCGGGAGCAGATGGCAATATTGGCACCCTGTTCGGCAAACATTCTGGCCAGCACCAGCCCTAACCCGCGGCTGCCCCCGGTGATGAGCACCGTGCGGTCTTTAAACGCGAATTCCCTTTTTTTGCGGGAGAAGGAGCGCAGGGCTAACACGGCCCCCAGGCCAGCGCCGGCCAAAAGCAGGTTTTTCTTGGTTCTATTTTCCATGGTTCTATTTTTTCAGTTTCTTCAGGTATGCCGCCACGTCAATTCCTTTGCCCAGCACGGGTTTGAAAAGATCGCCCAGCTGTTGCACGCGCTGCGGCACGTTCTTTATAGTAAACTGTGATGGGTGCAATCCGGTTGTCACTTCCTCCCACTTTAATGGGGTGGAGACGGTGGCCCCGGGCCTTGGCCGAACGCAATACGGTGCGGCAATGGTCTGGGCAATGGCGTTCTGCAAGTAGTCCAGGTACACCTGGTTTCTTCTTTCCTTGGGGCTGCGCTCCAGACTGGTGAGGGTGGGGAGCTTTGCCTGCACCTGCTGCGCCAGCAACAGGGCCAGTTCTTTTACCTGCTCAAACGGCCACTTCGCCCCCAGCGGCACGTACAGGTGCATGCCTGTGGCACCAGAGGTTTTGGCATATACCGGCATCTCCAGCGCATCCAGCACCTGCTTGGCCGCCAACGCAACCTCTACCACCTGGTCATAAGTGTTCTCACCGGGGTCCAGGTCCAGCACCAGGTAGTCTGGCTTGTCTAAGTGCGGCAGGCGGGAGTTCCAGGGGTTGAGCTGAATGCAGCCCAGGTTGTTGAGGTAGGCCAGCGTTGCCTGATCCTGGCAGACCAGGTAGTCTACGTCTTTGCCTGTAGACTCGGCTTTGATAGAAGCCACCTGCACCCACGCTGGTGCATGGTCTCCCGCGTCTTTCTGGAAGAAGCCGGGTCTGGTAATACCGTTGGGGAAGCGCAGCAGCGACTCAGGCCGGTCTTTCAGATAAGGCAGAATTACCTCAGCCATGGTCTGGTAGTACTGCACCAGCTCCAGCTTGGTGATGCCTTCCTCTGGCCAATAGAGCTTGTCTGGGTGTGTAACCGGTACCTGCTGCCCGTTTAGCTCCAGCACCGTGGTGTCTTTTTCCTTCTTCTGCTTTGGGGCTGTTTTGGCTTTTCCAGCCCCTGAACGGGAAGGCGCCTCCCGCTGCTGATCCTCTTGCGGAGGGACCGCCTGTTCATGCACCACCTCTTGGGCCTTTTTGTCAACCCGCAGCCCTTTGAAGATGGCCTGGCGCATCTGCCCGTCAGTGGTCCACTCTGCAAATGACAGTTCACAGACCAGTTCTGGTTTTACCCACGTCACGTTCCGGTTCAGCGCCACCTTCTGGTTGAACGGAGATTTTTCCTGTACCAGCGGCTCCAGCTTCTCTATCAGTTCCTGCAGGCTTTTCTTGTTGAAACCGCTTCCGGCCTGGCCCACGTACTTGAGTTCTTTGCCCTCATACACGCCCAGCACCAGCGCCCCCAGGTGCTGGCGGCTGCCCTGCGGCTCTGTGAACCCGGCAATCACGGCCTCCTGCCGCAGGTGCGTCTTGATCTTAAGCCACTCCTGCGACCGCTTGCCGTCATAGTATCTGCTCTGGGCGGCTTTGGCCATAATGCCTTCCCACTGGTTTTTCTGCGCCTCTTTGAAGAATTTGGTGCCATTGCCTACGCGGTGGTCACTGTAGCGCAGCGGGTCTTTGGCTTTGGAGAGCACCTGGGCCAGCTTTTCCTTCCGCTCCAGCAGGGGCAGCGCCCGCAGGTCTTCGCCGTTGAGGTACAGCAGGTCAAAGATGTAGTAGTACAGATGTTCTGAGGGTGTGTTCTGGTAATTCTGCAGCGCCTGGAAATCAGCCCTGTTTTTCTTGTCCAGCACCACCAGCTCGCCGTCAAACACGGCCTGGTGCGGCAGCTGCGCCAGCGCCTCTGCCACCGGTCTGTATTTCGCATTGAACGACTTGCCGTTGCGGGAGTAAAGCTGCACCTGTCCGTTTTCTACTTCGGCCACGGCGCGGTAACCGTCCCACTTCACCTCAAAGAGCCAGTCTGGGTCATCAAAGGGGCCGTTGGTGAGTTTGGCGGTCATGGGGGAAATGTGCTTCGGCAGGGCTGCTGGCTTTCCTTTTACTCCTTTTTTTTCGGCGGCCGCCGAAGCGCTTTTTTTGGCAGTGGGTTGGGCGGGGGCTTTCTGTGGGGCGGCGGTGTCTGTGAAGTCTTCCGCGTCATACGGCTCATGCACGGCGTGGGCATCGTCTTTCTTGAGCAGGAGCCACGCGTCTTTCTGGCGGCCTTTCATTTTCACCAGCGTAAACTCGCCCTGCAGCTTTTTGCCTTCCAGCACAAAGTGCAGGCCCCCGGCCTTGAGCTCTTGCAGCATCTGCTGCTCGCCCTTGGCGCGGTTGGCGGTGCCCACGGCGTGGAACGTGCCCTGGTCCCAGATCTCTACGTGCCCGGCCCCATAGTTTCCCTCAGGAATGTCACCCTCAAAGGTGCGGTAGCTGTAGGGGTGGTCTTCTACCTCAACCGCCAGCCGTTTGTCTGCCGGGTTCAATGACGGCCCTTTGGGTACCGCCCAGCTTTTAAGCACGCCCTCCAGTTCCAGCCTGAAATCATAGTGCAGCCGGGAGGCCTGGTGCCGGTGCACCACAAAACGCAATGCGCCCTTTCGCCTGGCTTCTTTGCCCTCAGGCTCCGGGGTCTGGTCAAAGTGGCGTTTCTGGTTATATTCTTCTAATGGATTCATAGCAGTGTTTGTTAGCAGAGGTAGGGGGCAGGCATGCCCGGCCTCTCCCTCACCATTTTTCAGCCTTTTACGGAAGAACGGGCCCAGATGCTGTACGCTGTTTTGGCGCTGTTTTGAGAAAAACGGCTCCAAAACAGGAATGATCACCCGTACAGGCGGCACAGCAGAGGCGGCAGGCATAGGAAACAGGCATTTGAAAAGGAGGACTTGCTGTCAGCATAGCGCACAGGTACCTGCCTTGAAGGCACAGACGTACCTCCCGCGCCATAGAGAACATTTTATACCACAGCCATATAGCAGAGGCTACTCTTTGCGTTTTGGGGCTGTTTTCAGGAAAACAGCCCCGAAACGCAACCCACCTCACCTGCGGGAGCGGGCGAAGGGAAAGCCGAAGGCGCCTGGGAGCTTAGCGGGGGCCCGGGCAGACGGAGGAAGTCAGCAATGGCCGCCGCAGCGATGGAACCGCGGGGGCAGCGAGTCAGGGGCGGCTTGATTCTTTTAGTTACGTTGAGCAGCAAAGATCAACCTGACAAACGTGGGCAGAAGGAAAGTGCAGCTTGTAGTTTGGCAGGAACGGGAGGGGGAGCATCTGCTCTTCGTAATCTGGGGCGATGGAAATTCCCACCATCTGCAGGAGAGAAATCACCAAAGCGTAGCCCCTCCCCAGAGCCTCTCCCAAGAGGGGGGGGGTGATCAGAAAATCTAACAACTGCAGTTTCTGTTTTCGGGCTGTTTTCTTAAAAACAGCCCGAAAACAGAAGCGCCTGACTCCAGGTGAGTCAGGCGCTTCTTTTTACTTGCAAGTTACTTTATTGGCTGTTTCTGGAACCTCGGCCTGCCACATTGGGGTCACCGTTGTCATCACGGCCGCCTTTGGCGCCGGGGGAGTAGTTCTGATCATCAGGGTCACCGCCGTGGCCGGCATGCCCGCTGCTTCTGCCGCCGCCGGTGCCGTCATTGCCGTTGTGGTTGCCTTTGAAACCGCTGTGGCTGTCTCCCAGGCCGCCGGCGTGGGTGCCATACCCGGTGTCTTTGTCGCTTTCTGCGTCATGCTTTGACTGGCCCTGGTGCTCATTGGGGGTCTTGCCCAGCATCTGGGTGCGTTCCCCGTAGCCTCCGCCCTGGCGGCCTAAGATGTCACCGCCCCCGTTCCTGTCATCATGCGCCTGGCCATCATCCAGACGGCCGCCGGCATCATTGACGTCACGGTTGCCGTCTTTGTCATAGTTGGCGGTGTTGCCGCCGTCTGCCTTGGTGCCGTAGTTATGTTCTGCGAAGGTGCCGTCTCCACGGTTTCCGTCCTGGCTATTGTTGCTGCCACTGCCGCTCATCTGCGGCGTGTCTTGGTTTTTATTTTCCTCTGCCATGGTATCTCAGGTTATAGAATGAAACATCAATTCTTGTGTTACCTGTTTACGGGAGAGAGACGGCAGAGTTAATAGCCTTCTACTTCTTAGGTGACATAGACGGCGGATAGGCTGCCGGCGAGGCTCCCCAGGTTTTATTGGGCGAAGGCCCCATGACAAATTTCAGCTGCCCGCCCTGCATCACTTCCTGGTGGGTGATGTACGTGCGCCGGAGCGGCTGCCGGTTCAGAAAAACCTGCTGCACATACTTATGCTCAAGGCTGTTGTTTTCAGTGGTGATCTGGAAGGTTTTGCCCTGGCCCACCTGAATGCGCGCCTCTTTCACCAGCGGGCTCCCCAGCACGTACTTCCCGTCGGCTGGGTTCACGGGATAAAAGCCCAGGGCGCTGAACACGTACCACGCACTCATCTGACCGCAGTCTTCATTGCCAGACAGGCCGTCTGGGTGGTTGAAGTACATTTTCTGCAGGATCTCCCGCACCTTTTCCTGTGTTTTCCAGGGTTTACCGGCGTAGTTGTACAGGTAAGCAATGTGGTGGCTGGGCTCGTTGCCGTGGGCGTATTGGCCTATCAACCCCGAGATGTCTGGTGACACGTTTGCACCGGTCATTTTAGAGGAAACCTTGAAGGTGGAATCCAGGTGCTGCACAAACCTGGCCTCAGACCCAAACAAGTTAACCAGCCCCTGCACATCATGCGGTACAAACCAGCTGTGTTGCCACGCGGTGCCCTCAATGTACATGCCCTCCTCGCCGTGTTCAGAATAGAAGGGGTCAAACGGCGTTTTCCAGGAGCCGTCTGCGTTTTTGCCGCGCATAAACAGGGTCTGGGGGTCAAACAAGTTCTGGTAGGCGGCTGCGCGTTGGGAGAAGGCCTGGTAATCTTTTACCTTTCCCAGCTTTTGGGCCACCTGCGCAATGCACCAGTCATCATAGGCGTACTCCAGCGTCTTGGTCACAGACTGGCCTCCTTTGTCAGCGGGGATAAAGCCGTAGGTGCGGTAGACATCTGTGCTTCTGATGTTCTGGGCAGCGCTGGCCAGCATGGCCTGGTAGAGGGTTTCCTGGTTTTCCTGGGGTACATGGCCTTTGAGCAGGGCATCTGCCAGAACGGGTACGGCGTGGTAGCCGGTCATGGTGTTGGTTTCATTGGCAGCCAGCTCCCAGACCGGCAACAGCCCCATTTCCTGATAGCCCGCCAGCAGTGAACGCACCATGTCTGGCACCCGCTGAGGCTGGGTGATGGTGTACAGCGGGTGCGCCGCCCTGAACGTGTCCCAGAGGGAGAAGACGGTGTAGCGGTTAAAGTTGGCGGTTCTAACCTGGTCTTTCCCGCCTTTGTACTGCCCCTTCAGGTCTGAGAACAGAGTAGGTGCCAGGTTGGTGTGGTAGAGCGCCGAATAAAAGATGGTGTCCTGCCCCGGCTGCAGAAACGTGGCGGTGATTTTCTGCAGCTCCCGCTCCCATTTTGTGTTGGCGGCCTGCGCCACAGCATTGAAATCCCAGGAAGGCAGCTCCTGCTGCAGGTTCTGTAAGGCCCCGGCCTCACTGGCGCTGGAGAGGGCCACCTTGAGCAGCAACGGTTTTTCGCCCGGGGCGAACCAGAAGGCCGCCCGCGTTCTGGTGCCATTCACCTCTTTCCCGGCAACGGCCGAGCCCTCCTGGTACAGCACTGCTTTCTGGACAGGCTGGGAGAAGGCGGCCGCAAAGTACACCCACTGCTGGTTGGCCCACCCTGTAGACTTGCGCAGGCCGGTGATCAGGGTGTCATTGACCTGGGTGATGCGGGTCTGGCTGGGGCGGTCCCAGTTGATACTGAAACCCAGATCCAGTGAGACCGCTTTGACAGAGTCTCTGGGAAAGGTGTACTGGTGCAACCCGGCCCGTTCTGTGGCGGTCAGGGCTACTTCTATCTGGTTGTCCAGCTTGACCCGGTACAGTCCTACGGTGGCTGTCTCCTGCTGGTGGCTGAACTTCTGGCGCTCCTTTCGGCCCACGGCCGAGGCATAATACGGCATCACTGAGATATCACAGTAGTCGCCAATGCCCGTCCCGCTCAGGTGCGTGTGGCTGAAGCCTGCAATGAGGCTGTCTGAGTAATGGTAGCCGGAGCACCAGTCCCAGCCCTGGGTGCCGTTGTCCGGGCTCAACTGCACCATGCCAAACGGCACGGTTGCCCCCGGATACGTATGGCCGTGCCCGCCGGTGCCAATGAACGGGTTCACCAAAGCGGTTACCCCGCCCTTGCCTGCAGTGGCGCCTGGTTGTTTCACGGCGCAGCCGGCCAGGTAAATCAGGAGCAGGAGCATGGGGAGGGCGTATAATCTCTTCATAGGTGGAGCAGAATGCGTGGCAACAAGATAGTAAAAATCAGGAGCCGTGGGGGTTTTTTGGGGTGTTTTGGGGAAAAACCCAAAAAAAACAACAGGCCCCGCGCCGCAGAGGGGGGGAGGTTTGATTGGGGGAACGGGGGGAAAAGGAAGCATAACAAAAAACCC